>DAOVMU010000027.1 GCA_030630585.1 Candidatus Bathyarchaeota archaeon
CGGCGTAGATGATACTGGACCACACGTATTTTCGCTGGATCCCTTTGGTAGCTTAACAGAAGAAAAAAGTGTCGCCACAGGTTCCGGATCGCCAATAGCTTACGGTGTTCTAGAAGACAAGTTCAAAGAAGATATGTCTGCTGAGGAGATTCTGCCCGTGATTGTTAAGGCTATTGATTCTGCGATGAAGCGGAACACTGCAACTGGAGACAGTTTCAATGTGGCAGTGATAGATGAGAAGGGTTATTGGGAGTTAACTGAAGAGCAAAAGAAGCAACTTCTACCGAACTGAGGAAGTTCAAATAGTGGCGCCAAGCTCTGAAAGAGAAAAAATAGAAGTAAGTCAGTACATTTTGGAGCATGTTCCCAAGGAGGCTGAAGTTTCAAGAATAGAATATGAGGGTTCGATGCTTGCAGTGTATGCTAAGAAACCGGAAATCTTGATTAAAAAGAGCAACGTAATTGCAGACATAGTTAACGTACTGAGAAAGAGAATAGTTATTCGTTCTGATCCTTCGGTAAGATTGTCAGAGAAAGAAGCTGAAAGAATAGCTAAGGAGATAATCTCGCCTGAAGCAGAAGTAACAGATGTAAACTTCGATCCAAGCCTTGGGGAGATAATAATTGAGGCTAAAAAACCGGGACTGGTCATTGGAAGAAACGGGTCAGTTCTTCAGGAGATTATAGGGCGAACTAGATGGCGTCCTCGTGTCCTAAGAAGCCCTCCTCTACGTTCTAAAATCATCGCCCATATGCGTCATTACCTTCACTCAGAAAGCAAGGATAGAGAGAGAATACTCCGCACGATCGGCGAGAGAATATTCAGACCTAAGACCTTTGAGGTTGGAGACCTTAGGATTACAGCCCTCGGCGGGGCTCAAGAAGTTGGAAGGTCAGCCTTTCTAGTTCAAACAAGAGAAAGCAGCATTTTATTGGATTGTGGGATTAATCCTGGTTCCTCGAAACCTTTTGAATCGTTTCCAAGATTTGATGCTCCCACGTTTGAAATTGACTCTTTAGACGCTGTTGTGATAAGTCATGCCCACCTTGACCATTGTGGCTTGGTGCCTTTCCTACATAAATATGGGTATGATGGTCCTGTGTATTGTTCAGCTCCAACCTCGAATTTGATGACGCTACTTCAGCTTGATTACTTGGATGTGGCGAGCAAGCAGGGGGTTATGCCAGCTTATGATCAGAAAGACATTCGTGAATGCGTTTTGCACACTATTCCCTTACGACATGGATTTGTGACCGATATAGCTCCAGATGTTCGCTTAACCCTGCATAACGCTGGTCACATTTTGGGTTCTTCGGTAGCACATCTACATGTTGGTGAGGGCTTACATAATATTGTTTACACGGGCGATTATAAGTATGCGAGGACTATGCTTTTGGAGGCTGCGACAGCAGAGTTTCCGAGAGTTGAGACGGTGATAACTGAAAGCACCTATGGTAGTCCAAGGGATATTATGCCTTCAAGAGTTGAGGCTGAAGAATGTTTAACATCGGTTATAAATCAAACGTTAGAGAGGAAAGGTAAGGTCTTAATTCCGGTGCCAGCTGTAGGTAGAGCTCAAGAAATAATGCTTGTTATTGATGGTTATATGAGGCGTGGATTGATCAAAGAGGCACCAGTGTTTATTGAGGGTATGATTTCAGAGGCAACAGCAATCCACACAGCTTATCCAGAATATTTAGGCAGGGATGTTCGCAGGAGCATACTTTACGATGGAATAAACCCCTTCCAATCAGATTACTTTACAATTGTAGAACATCCAAGTGTCAGACAGGAAGTAATTGATGGTGAACCTTGCGTTATCATGGCTACTTCGGGAATGCTTGAAGGTGGACCTGTAAGAGAGTACTTTAAAAGCCTAGCAGAGGACAAGAGAAACACGATAGTCTTTGTGAGTTATCAGATCGAGGGCACCCTGGGGAGGAGAGTGCAAAAGGGCTTGTCCGAAGTAACATTGATGAATAGCAATGGTAAAATGGGACTTGTAAAAGTCAAATTGCAGACAGAGTCAATCGAAGGTTTTTCCGGCCATTCAGATAGGCGTCAGATAATTAATTACATAACTCATCTTAAGCCAAAACCTGAAAGAGTTATTGTGTGCCACGGTGAAAGAGCGAAATGCGTTAGCATAGCAAACTTCATTCATCGAAGGTGTGGAATTCAAACATTAGTGCCAGCGACTATGGAAACTTTTAGGCTGCTGTAGGTATAGGCTTACTTGAGATTGGAGTTTTTTCCCGCCAAATTCTCACATTTGGAGGGCAGATGACAACCCGTTCCTCACCTAGACGAGCAATGTCCCCACCGATCGATTCAACAAACTCGCATAATTCGTTTACTGCACGTTTTACGTCTTCGAGGCTTTTGGTGGCGAGAGGAGTTATCCTGAGGATCAGAATGTTTCCGGAGTTTACGTCACTCTTGACGATGTCCAAATCTGACAACTCGCGGAGTGACATGGCTTTCAGATAGGTCTTACCACGAGTACCCCCAGCCTTAGCTTCTACTGATTTCTTCTTTTCAGTTTTCTTGGATCTGCGGAATATGCCACTTAAACCTGACAAACTTCTCCTCTCTAACACATTACTTACTTTCTAAGAGTTTAAACATTTCTTTTAGTAAGTCTCTGAATTTGCAATATAGATTAACTGTTAAAGTATTTTATGAATTCAGAATTTGTATTAGCAGTGCCTTTTTGATTTCAAAATGGAAATGAGCGATTCTGGAGATTTATCGTCTTCTAGAATTGTTTCAATAACTATTTCATTTTGCTCTTACTTGTCCTCCAATTTTTTAATAAAACTCCATATTTTGTCACCCACGAAATGAATATTTTTAATGATAACGCCTTCCGTTGCTTTCTTAGCAGCATCATAATCATAAGCGGCTTCACCTATCACAATTGTTTTGCCATGTTTCTCGTCTACAACAAAAACGAAATCCCCCTTTTTAAATTCTCCTTCAAACCGAACAATTCCAGGAGCCATAATATTTGCCCCATTGCACACATAGGGGACAGCACCCATATCAACAACAATTCTAGGTGCCAATGTAAAAAATTCGTTGAAAACTAATGTTGGGAAAATTTTATCTTCGATTCTGGCGAGAAGTGGTTTACCATTTGTAAGAAATATTTCAGCGAAATCCGTTTCAACCAGTTCTATGTCAACTTTGCTTTTAAAAATTTTCTTTAAGTTAACCTTTAGTTTTTTTGATGCTTCATTTAAGATTGATTTTGCTTCTTTTGATTTTAGAAAAGCTCTCCGATATTTCTTTGACATGGGGCTTCTCTCCTAGATAGGTTTAAATGGTATAAACTCAAGTATAAAAGAAGTAAAGTACAGTTTGAGGGTCTGAAATGAGCGAAATGACAACCGAAATTCTTGAGCAGAACCTTGGAAAAATGGTAATCGTGAGATTGAAAGGCGGAAAAAGTTTGCGTGGAAGACTAAAGGGGTTTGACCAGCATCTAAACTTGGTGCTAGAGGAAACTGAAGACACAACGAATGTTGAGAGTGTAAGGAAACTAGGACTGATAATAGTCCGCGGAGACAACGTTATTCTCATTTCACCTCCGCCAAGGTGAAAACTTTGGGGAAAGGAACACCATCCTTTGGCAAACGCGGTAGGAAGACTCTTCACATACGATGCAGAAGGTGCGGTAGAAGAGCGTATCATGTTTCGAAGAAGCGATGTTCAGCATGCGGTTATGGAAAAAAAACAACTATTGGGAATTATTCATGGAGAACTAGAAACCTTCAGGGGGAGAGAACCTGTTAATTTTTCCAGTTCATTGTGAATGTTGGTAGTAGCCCTTATCAACTTTTACAAATATTAATGGTCCTTTGCTTCGAGCTAATTCTCTAGCTTTCCTTAAGGAATTATTGACAACGTTTATTACACGTTCTTCTCCGTTGATGTATTTCTTTCTGCTTCGACCTAGCTCCATTTTTAGAAGGTTCTCAGCCAAGATTGATGTACCGCAAATCTCGCCGTTTTTAATAAGTGTAGATGTCACCACTTCTTGCATTTCTCTTCGGTCGGGAAGTTCTCTCCATAGTGGCTCTGCTTTGTTAAGAGTTCTTGTAACCTTGTTCCATTTTTTGGAATTCTCTTTGCCTATTAGAAGTTTCACCCGTTCTTTCCATTTCTTAAGCCACATCCCTGTCCATAAGCCTATAAATTCTTCCAACTCCTTCGGGTCCTCATTGTGAAACTCTTCCAGCTTATCTACAAGTTCACATTCGTTTGCTTCTTTTCCCACAAGGTTCCAGTGAACTCTAAGATAGTTTGTTAAGTCTTGGCATGCTATTTGGAGAAGTTTGCGGTCAGACCCAAAAATATCCAACATTGGATTTTTGCTTTTCAGTTTTTCTGACAATAGCATTTCTATGAAATTCATAAGTCACTCCAGCCTCGAAGCCTTCTCCACCTAAACCTAAAGCTAAAGCTTTAATTAAACTTTATTTATGGTTACTTCTATAATATTCTTAGATAATTTTCAGCTATATTTCACGTTCAGAAATATTCAAAAAGCCCAATTTTCGAATTATTCGAGAAAATCTGGAAGATCGTTGCTGTTTTTTAGAATCAAGGCGCACGTTCCGTTGCACTTTAATGTCGACCATTTTTTATTATTAATGGAAAAGAAGCATCTACAGCTTCTACATATGCTTTTCAGGGGTCAACTATTTTACCATCTAGATCAGATCTGCTCCCTTTACTCAGCTCTGGTTTTCCCATTTCTTCATCTTTAATGCCTGTGGTACTTGTCACAGCTTTTATTTCGATAAGTTTTTATTTGTGCTTAGGTGAGTAAGGTAAATACCATTAGTTTGTGAAGAGTTGAGATTAGGGCGATGGGACATGGTTAGAAAGGCACGAATACGCTTAACAAGCACAGACTACGAAAAGTTGGAAGAGGTCTGCAAGGAATTAAACGCCATTGCCCAGAAAACAGGAGTTAAAATGACAGGTCCAGTTCCGCTACCTACAAAAAGACTGAGGGTTCCTGTTTTAAAGTCTCCTTGTGGTGAGGGAACCGCCACATGGGATAGATGGGAACTGCGAATTCACAAGCGTCTTATAGACATAGATGCTGAAGAACGCGTTATGAGACGTATCATGCGTATTCGTGTTCCAGAAGAAGTGCACGTGACTATAGAACTTCTTTAACAGCTAGTGTATGAATTCTGTTTTGTTTTTGCGTTTATAGAAACGGAATATGGATGTAGCAGATTATTGAGAGGATTAGGCTTGCTATGAAGGCTAAAGCCCACAATTTCTTGTTCCACAGAAAGACTTTGAATCCGTCAAGCATTCCAAAGGGTATAAGATTAAAAAGCGCTATCCATGCGTTAAAGGCGGCGCCAAGCATAAATACCATTATGTATTGAGGAGTAAGAAATGCTATCATCAGAAATACCGTTGACAAAAAGATGTTTGTTAATGGTCCAGCAATGGATATTTTTCCCATACTCTCCCTGTCAACAAATCCAGACACCATAACTGCGCCCGGACATATTATCTTAAAAAACGGCGAAATTATAGAGATTAACGTTAAAATTGCACCACTAAAGATCAGTCTAAACTCCGCCCAAAAACCCCTTCTCTGGGCAGCTATTTTGTGAGCCACCTCGTGTATGAAAAAGGATGCAGTTAATATCACCGTAATTAAAGCTAAATAGCTGAATTCCAACGCGTAAGAGAGAGACAAACCTATCGCCGTAACAAGCAACGCAGCTACTGCTAAATGCTTAATTTCTTTATTACTGAAGTGTATTTTTCTCCTCGGTTCAAGTGGCGCATATGTAACCGTGTGTTCGTATGTTTTTTGGTTTTGAAGAATTATTGGTTTTGTTTCTTTTTTTGGCGCTCTTGCTAGTTCCATTCTTGGGCAATCATGACTTTCTGGTAAGCGGTGCTCAGAACAGAAATAACCTCCACAATATGGGCATTTAAAAGGTAGGAACGCCTCTTTCCCGCATTTTTCACATTTCATGTTGGCGCACCTTTTATGATTAAAATGTTGGGTTGTTGTTATATGTTTCTCTTGGAAATGGTGCGCAGTAGACGTATGATGAGAAACCAGTTTTGTCAGCGAATTCTTCTTTCAGCTTGGAATAATCCCAATCCTTGTCACAGAAACGTTTCTCTTTTCGAGTTCGTGAATTAAGGGATTTATGCCTACAGAATCGCTTACAATATGACCGGTAATTATAAGGTTTCCTTTGCCTTCAGCCTTCAGTTTTTCCAAATCTATAGGATTTATGTGTATGTATATGACTGTTCCGATGCCGTTTTTGAAGTATGTTTTGGCGATTTCATAACCTCCATTAGTTCCTGCACCATGCGACACTACAATTTTTCCAGCAGGTTTTTCAGGTTTTCCCACACGGATCTTGATTTCTGTGACTGCGTTTCTGAATTCAGTCAGCTCTTTTAAAGCGGAAACCACATCTTGCACCGTGCAGTTTTCTCTGATTTCATTGTGAATTTTGTTACTCATTATTCTTCTTCCAACTTCGTCTAAAGGCGTGTGTATATTCATGTAAGGCATTTTTAAAAGCCTTGCAACATCGACGGCGTGAGTATAGTTTCGTGTATGTGCTTGAACATCTAATGTTAGTAGTTTTTTCTCTACAGCTTTTTCTGCTTCTTCCCTTGGAATCCCAGCTTTAACCATTTGTTGTATGTGTCTCTTGAAAACTTGATGGAAGTTTGTTACAGCTGTTCCTCCTTGTGGATGATGAGCAATCACAGTGTCATAACCTAACTGTTTTGCAAGTAGAAGCTCTGGAACACCAGCATCTATGGCGAACAAGACTTTTCTAACATTGCTGCCGCTTACGTATACCGTGCTGTCTTCCGGAACTTCTTTTAATCCTGCAAGTTTCAAAGATAATTCCATAATTTCTTCCGTATTCACCGCATATTCACCTTCGAATTTTTGAAACACTGATATAACCAAAAACAAGTATAAAGTTAACTCACATGATGACATTCAACTGGAAAATGAAAAGGGCATTTAGATGCGTGTGAGAACAAGAAAACTGGCTCTAACAGAAGGTATGACCGCGGGATTTCTCTTCGGAACAGCAGCTGTCTTCATTAAATTTCTACATAATCTAGACGCATTTTACATAGCCTTCTGGCGTCTAATAATCGCCTGCATAGCCCTAGCAGTGATATTGATTGTTCTAAGGAAGTCCATCAATTTTAGAATTGTTAGAAACAACCTAAAAGAACTTCTCATCCTCAGCGTTTTCCTCGCACTCCACTTCATATTTTTCACATCCGCAGTAAAGGATACAACTATTCTAAACGCAACGGTCCTTGTCAATACGACTCCGATTTTCTCAATGTTCGTCTCAGCTTTCCTTTTTAACATTAAACCGTCCCGTCTTGCAATCGTAGGCTTGACAATATCGTTTATAGGTGTGTTAATAATTTTTTATGGAGAAGTCACAATTCCAAACTCAGACGCCTATCCTCAAGGTTTTCTCCCAGGTCTGAAGGGTGATTTTGAAGCCGTTTTAGCTGCGTTAGTTGAAGCGTTCTACCTTAATTATGGCAGGAGAATACGTAAGCGGATGAATATACTTTCCACAATGTTCCCCATATATATGTTGACAGCTGCAATACTAGGGGTTTTAGGCACGTCTGCCACAAACAGAATTTTAACATTGCCAACAGAAACGGAAACCATTCTTCCACTAGTAGGCTTAGGAATACTACCAACAGCAATAGCCCACACATTTTATTTTTCTTCTTTATCAAACTTGAAATCCTTCGAAACGGCGACAATGGCTCTGCTTGAACCCATTGGGGCCACAGTTCTAGGCATAATCCTATTTCAAGAAGAACCTGCGCCCCTCTTTGTTTTCGGCGCCGCCTTTATTCTGCTGGGAATCTTTTTCATCATAGGTAGAAGAAATGGAAGACGCGATTTTGACAAAGCAATAAAAAGGAATGAGCAGCATTAATGTGCCGAAATGAGTTGCGAGGTTATGGCAGCATACAATAAAATATCGAAGGCTTTGAGAGCAGCCATAGTTCATCTGAGTGACTCAATGCTGGCTATAGACAGAAAAGATGATAGCTCGCTTGAAATTGGCGTTTGGCATGTGGCAGCAGAACTGGAATACGCGTTATTCCTGTTTTCAATTGCAGTTGAAGAGGAAGTTGACAAATCGAAATGGAAGCTTAATTCAAAACTTGAAAAGGTTGAAGTAGGTTCGATGCTGGGTGCAGTGCAAGATTTGCTTAACGAAGCTGAAAAGTGTATGAACACCGAGAAGGTGTTAGATGCTTATAGAAATGCTTACATCGCGAGACATTGCGTACTGAAGATTCAGAAGGATTTCACCAAGAAGAAACGTGAAATCTTCAAAAAGAAAAGATAGACTATTCTTCCCCTGAAATTTTTCTCTCTTTAACGATCAAAGTGTTTTCTTTGTCACCTATCACCCTAAAATAGTCTTTTAATTCGTTTTTGTGTAGAAATTTCCGTAAGAGCACCCGCGTATATTTTTTGGAAACGGTTTTTTTCTTATCTTTCATTATTATTTCGTTTGTTACTGTCTCAACTTCAGCTTTCGTTTTTTCTCTTAGGTATTCTGCTAGCTCGTTGATTAGGTCGCTGCCTTCGCCTTTTAATTCAGATATATCAACTCTAATTTCTGGCATGGTTAATCACATTATTTTCGCACCATTATAACTCTTACTTGGTCACTTGCATCCTCACAAGAGTCTGCTATCATTTCTATAGCTTCAAAAAGTTGACCCACTAACACGGCTGCTCCAGTACTTGGCAAATCAGTTTTGCCTAATAGTATTCTGGCTTTTTCATGTAGATCGTCAGCTTTCTCTTCCTCTCGCTCAACAGCGTCTGCAGCTTTGAGCGCTTCTTCAGATTTCGTCATCATTTTGTTGACGCATTTTTGAAGGGAAGTTGTACATCTCTTTGCACTCTGAACCATTTCCATGAATTCTTCCTTGATTGAGGTTGGCACTTGCTCTATTGGTATAGCGCCTAGTATTCGTGTGGATTCTCTACTCCAATCCGCAACCATATCCACTCTTTTTACAAGTTCCATTAGGTCAGCTCTGTCAATCGGTGAGAGTTGTCCCTTTGAAATTTCATCCATGACTTTTCTTCGTAGTCTGTCCGCTTCTTTTTCGCCACTTGCCACTCTTCTAGTGCATCTTCGCTGTTCTTTTTCGTCTTTTTTAATGGCTGCACTTATTGCCTTTTCCAAGTCTGTAACTATTCCTGTGGTCAGGGCTAAGTGCTGCTGTACTGTTGCCAAGGCTTTTGTTTCTCTTCTTTTCTCAAACCACTTTATCAATTCACTCAACTGTTAATTCCTTCCTTAACCCTTCAGCCGGATAGGTAAAAGCACGTGTCTTTCCAGATGAAAAGCTTACGGTGACATTTTCGCCTACACTGAGCCACTCTTCAACTAGAGATGGTTTAACAACCACGATTAAATCTTGGTTTTCAAGTCTGACTTTGTATCGTATATTTGTCCCCTCAAAAGTTGTTCTCTCTATAGTACCTAAAATGGAGTTCTCTTTTTTCTTTATTCCTTTTTCGATTACGAAGGCTTCAGGTCTTATTGCCAAAACCACCCTTTCACCTTTCTCCGGTTTTTTTGGAGCTTCTGCTTGCACCTTCACCTCACCACGAAGCTCTATTACCGCTCCTTTTCTGTTCAAGCTTGAAATGTAGCCTTCTAGAAAATTTGATTCTCCGATGAAGTGAGCTACGAAAATGTTTTTAGGGGTCATATAAAGCTCTGTTGGGGTTCCAATCTGCAATATTCTTCCCTTTTTTATGACTGCTATTCTATCTGAAATTGCCATGGCTTCAGCTTGGTCATGTGTGACGTGTACAGCTGTTAACTCTAAATCTTTTGTCATTCTTCTTATTTCGTATCTTATCTCGTTTCTCACCTTTGCGTCTAACTGTCCCAGAGGCTCGTCTAGAAGTAGTAGTTTGGCACCTGCTGCCAAAGCCCTTGCCACGGCTATTCTCTGCATCATTCCCCCGCTTAACTCGTTTGGATAGGCATCTAAACGTTCATGTAGTTTGACCATTTCAAGCACTTCGTGTCCTATTGTTTCCGCTTTTTTCATGTTGAAGCCTTTTACTCTAGGGCCGTAAACTACGTTGTCCCACGCATTCATGTGTGGAAACAGTGCAAAAGTCTGGAAGACAAAACCGATGTCCCTATCTTCCGGAGGAACATCATTGACAAGCATATCTCCAATGTAGATTTCGCCTTCATCTGGCTGAACTAACCCCGCAACAAGCCTTAACAAGGTTGTTTTTCCACATCCGCTTGGACCGAGCAAGGAGAAATATTCCTTATCGTAAATGTGAAGGTTTACACCGTCTACAGCAACTATTTTTCCATACCTCTTTGTCACATTCACTAAACGGACATCAGGCATTTGCTGTCTCCTCTTTCGAGTCTACGCGAATATACTGGTGTGCATAAGATGTTGGCGATATATTAAACATGTTAATATGTTCTCCTTCCCCTCACTACAAGTCTCAAAATCAACAAAATTATGAAAGAGAACAATATAAGGAAACCGCAGCCTAGCCCTAGAGTCGCTGTTGGAACCTCAGTCTTAACCCAGTTAACCAATAACACGGGGGCAGTGACAAGATCGCTTACAACTAGGGTAGCTCCGGTTTCACTTACACTTCTTGTAAACATCATGATTGCTCCAGAAAACATAGAATATTTGGTCAGGGGGAAAATTATTGTTCTAAACACACCCAGCGGTTTTGCTCCAAGCGTCCTTCCAGCTTCCTCTAACTCCATACTTATTCTTTGTACAGCAGCTGACATGGATCTTACAAAGTATGGGTAAGTGATAGAAAGGTGCGCGAAAATAAGCAACCATATTTCAGGAACAAACGCAAAACTTTCCTTCCAAAAAATGGCAAGAGACGCCCCTAAAGCAACTGAGGGAACAATTATCGGAATGTTGATAAGCATATCTAGAACTGCAGAGAGGCCATTTCCTATTTTTCTTCGCGCTATTATAATAGCCATGGGCAAGCCGATAACAACATTCAGTAATGTAACAACAGTTCCAACGAAATAGGACAAAGTTATGCTTTGCCAATAATCGCCCCAGACACCGGCTCCACTTAGGGCTTCCGGCAGAACACCTGTAAGGACGGCTTCAACTGCTGGAAGGGCTACGAAAAGAGATGGAACAAGCACTATAACGAAGAAAACTAAAAGCGTTACACCATTTCTAGAAGATTTAACTACAGAGCTGCTCAGTTTTCTTTCTGCCTTAGGCCAAACTTTTCTAACTGGCATTTTCAGCTTTGTACCTAACAGTCTAATTGTTACAAATACTAAGCTGGAGAGTACTATTAGAATGAGGCTAACGAATATGAGGGCCCCTTCCTCGCCAATGTGGTTTTTGATAAATATCGGACCGTTGACAAATGCTCCTGCAACCATCATTGTTGCGCCTGTTTCTGAAAGTGACCTTGCGAAAGCTAAAGTGAAGGAAGCGATCAAAGAGTGTTTTAGTATTGGGAATGTGATGGTTCTGGCTGCGGTCAGCGGAGCTGCACCTAAAGTTCTTGACGCTTGCTCATATTCCAGTTTGTAATCAAGTAATGCACCAACCATCACCCTAACTACTAC
>DAOVMU010000093.1 GCA_030630585.1 Candidatus Bathyarchaeota archaeon
AACGCAAAACTGCACCCAGAAAGAAAGATACCATCACTAACAGAAACAGAAATCAAAACGCTTTACAACTCTATAAGAACAGTGCTAAAAGAAAGCATTGACTCAGCTGGTCTAGCCTATGAGAAGGACTTTTACGGCAACAAAGGAGGCTACGACATGCAACGTTTCAAAATCGCCTACAAGCCAGGAAAACCTTGCCCTAAATGCCAAACAACGATCATAAAAATCAAGACAGGCTCAAACAGCAGCTTCATCTGCCCAAACTGTCAATCATTGGATAAATAGCCTACATCTCCGAATTGTTTAATGTGCACATATATAGTAGTAGCCTACAGCTCTCAAAAATGGACACACCAGATGAAAAATGGTTCGCAAGAACTGACATACTTCCTGAAAGCAGGACAACAGACATTTTCTGCACAATCACTATTGCCCTAGACCTAGACAACATGAATATGCATGCAGCAAACCTTCACACCAATTTTTGAACCCTGTCAAAGAACAAGCCAGAACCCAAAGCTTACGCACACGAAGATTTTCATGAATACAAGCGCCGCGTAAACAAAACACTAAAAAGCATGGAAATCAATTACTTATGTTGGTTGTTAATAATGTTTGGCTTCGACCCAGTAAGGATGTGTTCATTCAAATATAGGGATAGAGTCACGATTTTTAGAGACGTACTTAAGACGATTAGACGATACGATGAAGGTGGAAGAAAATACGCAATCATGAAACACGCCAGCCTAAGCTACGATCAGCTAAACAAATACCTACTCTTCTTAACTAATCAAGGCTATATCACAGAAATTGCCGAACAATATGGGAAAAAGTACGAAGTAACTGAAAAAGGGCACACGTTCCTTAAAAGCCTTGAAGATTTACGTTTACTTCTACATCAAAAGTAAACACCCTGCTTAAGCGCAGAAAAGGTTAGTTAACGTTCCGTCTAGTCAACACATTTTCACTAGAAAACATAAGCCTTCAACTTTTGCTCTATGCCTCCAAAAGCCAATCAAAGGCATCTAACGATGCTTTTTCCTTATTCTATAAACAACGATGCCAATTGCAGCTACCAATATTATACTGGCAACGAGTACAATCGTCTGCACATACGTAAAATCGTACGGAGGTGACTCGTTTCCTGTGTGCACGTCAAGCATAATCTCTTTTCGGTATGGTATGGTTGCATTTCGCAACGGATTATATGTAACTCCCCAATTGTCTCTAGCTACCAGTATTATGCGCCATGTTCCGTTCCTGGTAAATGTATGAGTCACGCTTGTGCCCTCGTATTCGTAAGCTGGAACAATTCCGTTAGGTTCGTAGATTGACCATCTGTAGTTTGAAATTTGGCTGTTTGGATCTTGATGAAAGCTTTTTTCGGCGTTAAGGATTACCGTCTCATTTTCACGTATGTAGTTCGGTGAACTTACACTCAGTAGTGGGGTGGTGATAACGGCGAAATCCTTAGTGAGCGAATCAACAATTGTGGTGTTTTGAAATGAAATAGTGGCTTTAGCTGTAACTTTGTGTAACCCGCTCCTTACATCCTCAGCTTTCAGAGTGCAGGTATAGGTTTCCATTTCACCTGGGGATAAATTTTCACCCACCCATATTGCCTGAGGGATGTCGTCGTTATAAACAACTAGGTTGTACGAGTTTGGAACCGTTCCATCATTTGCGGCAAGAACGCGCACTATTGCATCTTCACCTAAGATCAATGGAGTGTGCAATTGTGTATCAATCAAGACACCAACATCAATGCTGGTGATACGGGTCATCTCTACGGGAGTAAACGCTCCATCTAGGGCGTGATGGGGAATTATGTAATAGATTTGCTCGACTGCTAGAATAGGATCGAGCAAAAGTTCAACGCTCTCCAAGTGCAGTGGACATGGCTCCGCCTTTTTAACCTTGAAAGTTATGGTAAACACCGTCGCGCTTTTATTATGGCAGTTAAATCCCTTAATAAAAGGTCCAGAGTTTTGTGTGATGGAATATGTGCCTTCAGTTGAGTTTACATCGTCTTGAATTTCAAATATTGGTCCGTAAAGAACACCATCTGGATAGTTTTCTATTGGCGTCTTGACAAGACGGCTGATATATTCTAGTATCTCAGGATCCCAACTGAAGTTGATACTGAAGCCATACATGTGGCCTAGAGAATAATTATAACGCGAACCTGGAAGTGGTAGGGGTTCACCTGGTATCCACTCCTCGTCGGTCCCATAGAAGCTATCTGTGAGATTGAATACCTTAACGCTTACATTGAAAATTGTTCCTACGGCAGCAAAAGCGTCCTGCGGATCCACGTAGACAACCGGCATTTCCATCGGTAATTCAGCAGCGGAAACTGGAATTTTAGGAGTAAGCGTCAATAGAACAGTTACCAGCAGTATGAAGACGATTCTCTGCCTTACTTTCTTCATTCCACCTCACCGCTCTCTCGATTAAATGCCGAGAGTCGCGCTTTTATTCATTCAAGGTTCATCCTTGATTCTTTTCAAGGAATGATATGAATTCTCAAACCTTTAAATGTGATTGAAACATTTGTATTTTTTGTGAATAAGATGCCATCTCCAAAAACCGAAAAGATGTATGAAGAGCTTATTGAGATTTACAAAAGGATGGGATATGCAAACCCTGAGTTGTCATTAAATTATGACATAGAAAAATTAGGCAATAAAGGAAAAAGTAGAGAAAAAGCAATTTTGACCCTTTACAAGAAGGAGACAAAACACTCCCGTCTTCGCAGAGAAATGGAAACATTCGCTGAACGACGCCTTAAGGATCTCGAAAAAGAATTGGAAGAGTTAAGAACATCTACACGTAACCGGGCAGAAGAGGTTGAAAGCATCAAAAAATATTTGGCTTATACGCATCGGTTAACAACAAGCCAGGTCATTGCGCGAGTTTGCTTTTACATAATTGGAGCAGCTCTAGTCATTCTATCCGTTTTTCAATACAACGCGCTCACATTATATTTTCGCGCGGCTAGCGGTTTCGAATGGATTTTTATCCTAGACTGCTTCGTAACATTCAGCCTTGGTGTGGCGACAATCGCTTTAGGCTGGGTCCTTGAGAGCATGGCACGTGTACGACCGGTTTTCTAGTAATGCATCTGATGAGAACCAGAACAAATCTCACGCGGATAGTTTCATTAAAACTTCGAATCAAACACAGAGATAAATTACGATCAGTTCTTGCGCACAAGCAATTATTGCGAGTCCATACAGTTTTTCTAAACCGTTTCAACCTTTGTTATTTCAGGCACTTTTCGCTTTAGAAAGCTTTCAACGCCCCACTTTATCGTCATCGTTGACATTGGACAACTTGCACATGCCCCCTTCAGCTTAACCTTGGCAATTCCATTATCTACATCGACAAGTTCAATGTCACCGCCATCAGCCTGTAGATTCGGTCTTATCTCTTCGATTGCCTTTTCAACTTTTTCTTTGACCTTCTCGTTCATTGCAACTCACTCGAAAACATTAAGTGAGTGTGCTATAAAAACTTCTCTTCAATACCGCTTCTTACATGGAAGCTGAATTTCAAGTCATCTTAACTGGGAGACGATAATGTCAAACTATACCAAAACCATAAGAAGCTTGTCGCAAAAGCTGAAACCTGCATCAGAAGTGCAAAATGCAGATGCCGCAGTTGCTCTTTTGCTGGAGCCTGCAGATCAAGGTCTTAACATTCTCTTAGTGAAGAGGACAGAGAGCTCTTTGGATCCATGGTCAGGGCAGATGGCGTTCCCCGGTGGAAAACGTGACCCAAAAGATCGGGATATAATACAGACCGTTGTTAGGGAGACGCTTGAAGAGACCAACATAAACATTGCTAATTGTTGTCGCTTTCTGGGAGTGTTGGAACATACGAGGTCAACTGTGAGGCCGAAGCTGCTAGTAGCTTCTTTTGTCATTCTTTTGGAACATGAGCCCACAATAATACTGAGCGAAGAATTAGAAGGGTATGTTTGGGCTCTTGTGAAAAGACTGCGAGAATGCAGAGGAACTGCTGATTTCCCTTTTGGAGAAGTCCCAGCTTATTTTGTGGAAGGAAATGTGGTTTGGGGGTTGACTTTCAGAATTTTGGAGAAGTTCACTCAAATCTTCGAGCATACTACTTAGTGTGCTTTGCGCCTGTTTTTCCGTTTTCTTATGCATAGTGCGCGTTTGCGTTAGAGAAATGCCCAACCTTTTTTTGCAAAGAAGTACATTTGGGCCTTTTTAGCATCACGCTAATCCATTTAATGTCTTTCAGCTTTTTAGATAGATATAAGTCGATTGCGGGAATAATCGCTTTATCATTGAAATAGTAGCTTTTTCTGTGAAAGACTGGGAAAAGGAGAATATCTCTTTGCGTTGCAACAAATATGTCGCCAGTTTGGATGTTATTGTGCGGTTATTGGCTGATCCAGATTGGGGCAAGAAAGCGAAGAAAGTAAAGACTTTGAGAGGAATGCAGCAGATTCTTTTTGACTTCTGTAAGGCTAATGGAAAAGTAATACGAATAGACAAAGACACCGTATACATGTACATCTAACTGGACGTACGCGATTATTGTATGGCATAATTACTGTCTAGAGATTCAGATTCCCATTTCATAGACCTTTTCATGTCGAAACTAGAAAGTTCCTTTGTGGGATGTCCTATGCGTCGACAAACGGCTGGTAGACTTGTTGCGGCTATTGTCACGGGGGTCTTTCTGGCTTTAATTTTCTCGAGAGTATGCTTTGCTCAAAACTATGAGCAGAAATATTTTCTACTCAAAGAACAGTCCACTTATCAACTCACCCTTTCAACAACTCATTTGCTATACGAATATTATCAGCAAAAGAGCCATCAGTTAACTCAGGACAATTTCGCGAGTTTTGTAACTCCTTATTCACTGGCGCTTGTGGCTGCAGACATTAGAAGCATCTTTCCTGATGAGGAAGATTTTGTGAACGCGGTTCTCACGGTGGTTCATCAGATTCCATATCAAGTTGTTGAAGAAACCAAATATCCCGTTGAAACTATCGTCGAAAACAAAGGAGATTGTGATTTGCTTTCATATGTTGCAGCGTCGTTGATAAAATCTCAAGACTTGAACATTGTCTTACTATATTATGAACATGAAAGCCACATGAACATCGGCGTAAACCTTCCTAGCCCTCCAGCGGACGCACGAACAACAATTTCATACGTTGACTACAGAGGCGTCCGGTACTACATGGCGGAGTGCACTGGTGACGACTGGCAGAACGGTTGGAGAGTTGGAGAATGCCCCTTAGAGCTAGAAGGAGCTCAAGTAGCAGTTGTCACGTTGGAGAATTATGAGCAGATTGCCCCAGGGCAAGTTTCATCAAGCTTCGGAACATTTAAGGCTTCCTCAATATCTTTGACGATTTCACCAAGCTTTGTAGTGGAAGGAAGCACTGTGGTGATTACTGGGCAAGTTTCTGTCTCGATTTCGAATGGAACAGTCACGTTGTATGCCGTAGAAAATGGTAATTGGTTCTCTATTGGGGCTGTGGAGTTAGATGCAAATGGGCGATATATGTTTTCGTGGAACCCATCGCTATGGGGACAGTATCACGTTAAAGCAACGTGGTCTGGAAACGATGAATATGCGGGAGCGGACAGCGGAATTGTTTCTGTTTATGTTGTTCCTGAATTTTTGGTGTTTGCTGGTGGTGGAATTGTCATTGTAGCCATAATTGCTGTTGTGTTGTTTTTGATGCATAGAGCTACTTATCCGCATGAGATGCAAACTCTTGAAGAAGCTTCTATATGAAATGTATAAAAGAATATTTCATTAGCCTAATATGTCGATTTTGGGAACATTGCCTCTAGAGGAATAAGCATCCTATATAGCAATATAAGAGATATAAGTTTGGAGACCTAAAAACTATGAGCCAAAAAAATGAAAAATACGCATTTCCAATCGAAAAGAAACTAGCTGCCATTGAATGGAATCTAGAGCTGCTAAAAGCGTCCACTGAAATCACCCACACACCTCTACGAACTTTGAAAAGCATGGTTAAAGCTTCCGTGGTAATCCCAACCCAGAACCTGCTGCGCGAAATCATTAATTCCCCACTTCAAAGAAAAAAGCTTGCCAAAATTTAGTGTACGGCATCACAAAGCATTTGTATCCACACGCTAAGACACACTCTTCTTTTAGATAGAACTTCGAAACTCACATACATGGAAAAACACTGTCTCTTTTCACTAACCATCTCCAAGTCATCCAGAGAACTGCTAGAGAACTCATTCAGCCGTATCTCAGCAAAAATAGAAAGATCAGATTGGT
>DAOVMU010000044.1 GCA_030630585.1 Candidatus Bathyarchaeota archaeon
AGCTTCACCCAGCCATTTGGACATTATTGAGGCAGCATCCACTGATACGAAGGTGGCATCTATTTCAGTGGCAACTGGAGCCGCTAACAACGTTTGTCCACACGCCGGCGGTCCGAATAAGAGAATTCCTCGAGGCCAACCCAAGGGAAATAGGTCTGGTCTCTGAACTGGATAGACTATGGCTTCTTTTATCGCCCTCTTTGCATGTTCAAGTCCAACAACTCCTTCCCATCTCACATTCGGTTTTTCTTTTACTATGAGCTCGTCATAACTAGCCTTTTCGCCTTTGGTGGTTTTTGCACTTTCAACTGTTTTGTTTGCTTCTACTGGTGATTCGATAGGTGTTGCTGTACCCTGCAATGTTTTTATTCTTTCTTGGTAGGCTATTGCTCTCTGTATGTAAACTTTGTTGAGGTTGTATTTTGGATATAGTTGAACCAGTTTCAGAAGGGTTTCGATTGCCTTCTGGTACATTGTTACCGCCATACCTCTTGAACGCTGCTTGTCCAAACGGATGGCTTCCAATGCATAGTTAGTTGCGGATTTTTCTAGTTCTTCTGGAGCATCCATAAACTTTTCACTTTGCCCTGGTTTCAATTCTTATTCTACCCTTATCCCCCAAGCTCTGAAGAGCATTTTCGATCTTACTGCATGAAGCATTCAATTTTAGTGAGCATTGTATCAAATCAACTTCTCCTTTACTTTTCTTAACATATTCCAACAGGACGTCCTCAAATGATGGTTTCTCAACTTTTAACGAGATTTCCTGAACTTCTGCTTCTCTAAAAGAAAGGAGATTTTGGGAAGATACTACTTCTGTTTCAACGATTTCTTGACTCACCGTTTGCGAGCATGTTGCCGCTAACGCAACCATCTGCTTAATAGGTGTTTCCTCCGGGGCTTGTAAAGCGGCGGGCGGTTCTGGGAGTTTTTCAGCTACTTTTTGTTCTAGGAAGCTTGACACTTCTTTCAGTATTTCTTCTCCACCCGGCGTCATCCTGTTTACTGGAATTATTGACTCGTCGACTGTTATCCGTGTTGAGTAAAGGGTGTCGCTTATCACGTCGTTAACTCTATTTAGTTCTGATGAAACATCTGGCAAGACTTCAAAGAGTTGTTTTGAAACGTTTTGAAGCATTCTTAATGCTGGTTTCAAGTCGATGATTATGTCGCTTAGTTCCCTTATTGTCTCAAGTCTGAGAATCACCTGTTCGATTGCTAGTTCCACATGATAAAGAAACTTTGTCAGTTTCTTAACTTCTGCTATCTCATTTGCACATATTGTAGCTCTGTCTTTGTTGTGGTTTTTTAGGGCGTAGACGCATGTTTGAAATAGAATTTTATCTCTTTTCTTTAGTCTAAAGGACACGTGTTCGATTTTGTGTTGTTGGATTCTCAGCTTTCGCATCGACTTACCAATAAGTTCATGTACTGGTGGAGGGTTTTTCTGGAAAAGTTTTCTGATTTCAGCTCCCTCCGCCCGCAATGTCTCAGTTTAACCGCTGGCTTCGCCCACTTCTTTCACGTAGACTACTACAGGTGGCTCTGGAAGATTTGATGCCTCAGGTAGGGGAGTTAGGACCTCGTCCTGGGCTTTTGATTTCTCTATAAGCTCCCCCTTAAATTCTTGTTCTATCTGCGGCGGTGTTTCTCCCAAAAGGATGTTCAAGAGTTCATTCTTCATAGTTTCCAAGTCGCTTTTCTTCATGTTGGTGCCTTTTAGACATTCTTGTATAATCGTGAAAGCTGCTTGGTAGGATTCATCATCGATTTTTCCTATCTCGTGTTCGATTTCAAGATTGACTAAGGCATAGTTCAAATCCTTAATCCCTTGAGCGCATCCAGCGGTTTCCTTGTCTATTTCTTCCGTTAGGGTTTGAGCTTCGCTTTTCAGTTGGTTTAAGACACCTTCAAAGCTTTTGTGCAGATCTTCGTGTACTTCTGGTGAGATTTTGTTTTGCTCTACAAGCCTTTTCAAAGCTTGATCTTTGCGCCATATTAGCGGAATTTGATCGCAGAATGTTTTGGCTTTCGTCTTTGTTGTGGATAGAAGAATAGTTTCTGAACCTTCAACTTTTAGGCTTTCAGCAGGGTATTTTGCGAGTTTGCCGTCTCCTTGTTCGATGTAGGCGAAGTCAACTCTTCCGTTTGGGTTCACAGCGAACGATGCGACTCTGCCGATTGTGCGTCCGTATTCATCTTTTACTTGTTTTCCGATTGAGATAAAAAGGTTGGATTCTTGGGTCATCATTAGTCGTCTCCAACGTGCTTTGGCTTAAGATGTTTCAGTAGGGGATTTCTCGCCTAAGGGCAAAGAAGGGATTCCCGCTGGCAGTTCTGGGAATTTTTCTTTGATTTTCTGTTCTGCGACGGCTGATGCTTCTGTAAGAATTTTCTGGGCGTCTTCATTGGTGGCTTCAAAGTTCATCATAAGTCCTCCGCCTTGTCCAGCTTCCATTATTATTCCACTCAGCATATCGCCTATTTGCCCTAGCTCCCTTTCCGCTTCTGGAAATATGTTGGCCATCCCTGATTTAACCGCTCTCAAAACGCTTACAGCTGGGCCTAGTGTTGAGACTACATCTCCAAGCTCTGACACTGTTCGCAATCTTAACGATATTTGCTCGAGAGCGAGCCTTGCATGCATGATCATTCTTTCCATTTTTCTGATTTCAGCTAATTCACTAGCGAAAACGTTAGCCCTTGCCATGTCATGTTTTGTATAAGCGTCTACGATTCTTGCAAATATGGACTTGTCCCTCTTGCTGAACCTGTCATTGGCTTGATCGAGCTTCTGTGTTTGTAGGTCCAAGCGTCTAATAGCCAGGTCAAGTCTTGGCTTTAATGGACCTGGCGGCTTCACTGCCCCCTTAATACGCTCCGTTAGGGGTTGCTCACTGCGTCTATCTTCCCATCTTTTAGCAAATCTTTCTGACAAATTAAATACCTCCGAACATGAAACTACGCTTAAACAAATATTATACATTGTTAACATGCTGAAAACATTCACAGATATACCTAGGACAATACACGCTTCTAAAAACCGTTTTGAGCTTTAATTCTACAGTGAAAAGAAGTGCTTGCCGCTTTCACTGTAATAGACAAAAACGTGTAAGTCACACTAAAAAGGGGCTTAGAACCCTAATGTAAGCAAAGGTGAAGAAAATGAGTGAAAGATTAAAGGTTTTCGGGATAGTAGCGCTCTTAGGATTCATGGCGGGAGTTATAGCTGACCTGACCGCGGAACATGTAATTCCATGGCTCGAAACAGTATTACCAATATTTCTTAACACAAGATACATCCTGTCAGGATTTGCAGGAGCCTGTTTGACACTAGGCTTAATAAGCGTATGGGCATACGTGACAGGACCATCAGAACCATAGCAAACCTCTCTTCACACACCTCTTATTTTCACATTCTTAGTTGAAGCTCTACCACTCAGAGTATTCCTGACTTGAAGAAGCGACAATCACACTTTTGATCATTGTTCTTGATTTCCTCATCGTCCAAGTATTTAGGTAATCACACAAGTTATCCGCGTTCCCGGAAGTTCTTACTTCGTCTGTTCCAGAAACACACTTAAATCTCACTTCAATAGTCGTATCCTCTATTCGCATTCATTAACTCCGGCCATGCTCCAAATCGAGTCTTTAACGGTTTTTCCGTGTTTTGCTCCGTAGTACAGACCTGTGAAAAATCCGGCTGACGGAAGTAAGAATTTCGTAATAAAACTGCAAAGAAAAGGATTGCGAATTCGGAACTCAAGAAAGGATGAGCGCCAAATACGAACGTTGTATTGCCAGCATCTTGTAAAAACCTCCCACCTTAGCTTGGAAACGGAATCCAATTCAGCTCCACGTTCTTTGTTTAAAAGGCAACCTTCTAAAGGAACAAAAAGTAATGGAACATAAAAAGCCATGTATTCCTTAAGGTTATCAATCAGCTCAAGCGTCGCTATTACATCGTCTTCAGTTTCGTCCGGCAGACCTACTATCAACGTAGCAAGCGGACACCAAACGTTATCGTTTAAAATTCCAAACGCTTGAGAGACAACTTCTCCCCAATCTTCAGGTTTGAAGGGAAGTGGTTTCCCCACCATACATTTTCGCATAAGACGGGCACTCCCAGTTTCTATTCCAGTTTCAGCCGTCACAATCGGTTTCCCGTGGTAACCAAACCAGTTATGTTCGATTAATATTTCTGACGCTTCCTTAACCATACCAGGATCGCAAACAACCGGAGCCAAGGACATGTGAGACGGTTGAATCGCCTTCACTCCTGAAGTTGACGCAACGCTTCTAAGCAATTTCAAAACTGCACCTTTATCTGGAATGAAGCCGTTATTTTTGGCACCATATAGGAAAACGTCTTCGGTGCCGAGAGTTATCATATCAGATCCCCCTTTGACGTTGACCTCCACCTCTTCCAAAATTTTCTCTAATGGAAAGTTCCTTCTTTTTTGCATTGTGGGTGTGCAAAACTGACAGTTTCGACCGCAACCTCTTGAGATTTCAACGCATCCATAAATCGACGCATGTTTTATCGTAGGTATATCTTCATCCTTTGGGCTTACGTTAGCATGAACTACTCGAGGAAGACTTTCGCCTTTTGCAGCTTTGGCGAAGAGCTTGCCTAAGACAGTTTCACTTTCTCCAGTCACTACACAGTCGATTTCATAAGATTGTGTTACGTTCTGGTTTTCAAGCTGCCATGCCCCAGCACCACCAACAATAATTGTTGGTTTGTATCTTTGGAAGCTTTCATGTTCCATCAACTTTCTAAACTCTATCGCGTTCATTGGTTCTCCACCGCCAATCAGCGAAGAATATGTCTTGCTGACATATCCCATTCCCAAGGGATCCATACTTGATATGCCAACAACCCTTGTGTTTGAACCAATAAAGGACTCGAGATTGTAGGGATGCACCACGGCTATGTCTGATTCATCAAATCCGTCTTCCAGAAGAACTGCCTCAACTTTTCTGAGGCCATAGGGCGCATACTTTACGGTTCCATCATAATTGTTTTCTACTGGTGGATACAAATGCTTTCTTACAAGCCGTAAAGGTATTGGCCCCTTACCAAAACCTGCTACAAAAGCGATGAAAGAGTTTTTGAAAAAATCACTCATCTCCGTCGCTGAAGCTGTTAGAACAACTTCTACACCTTGCTTACTTGTCATGATTTTCCTTCCGTAGCTGAATTCTCTATGTCTTTGTCAAAGACGAACATGGTTATAGCGTATTGTACTCTAAGACCTTATAAAAAATCTTGCTCACTTCTCAATCTTAAGTCTTCACGTTTCTAGAAAGTGAGGAGGCAAATCCATGGTTTATTTCATAGGTTTGGGAATTGTACACACTGGTTTTATGTTATCGTTGGTTTTTTTCGCTGTAAATACCTTGGAGCTCTTTTCTCAGGGTTTTTCTCCAAGGCAACGTTCTGGCTAGAACCTAGAGACTAATGGAAGAGATGCCCTTCTGAGAAAGAGATTTAACTCGGGAGCGCAGTTTGCGTAAAAAATAAACGTTGTTTTAAGATTACAGTTTGTGAGGATATAATGTTAGGGGTGTGGGCTCGAAAACTGCCTTCAGAATTCTAGGGAAAATGCATCAAAAGGAAGGTGAGTTTTGTATGGATTTTTTAAAGGTAAAAATTCAAAATTTACGAACACGACAATATTGGGAAACCAAGGAGAACCTTAAAAAAGATTTCCAGTTCAAGTAGTCAAGTATGTTAAGGTTTTAATAATTGAACACTTTTAGAAAAGACTCTTCGACCAAATAGATATGTCTCAATGTGATGGAAATGATGGAAATCCTGTTACCTCTATTAGGGTTTGTGATCGGAACTGTTGCTTCCATGGTTGGAATCGGAGGCGGCGTCTTCATAGTGCCTCTACTAACCCTGTTATATGGATTCTCTCCTCCTGAAGCTGTGGGAACCAGTCTGGCAACGATTGTCTTCACTTCGTTAGCGTCAACTGGAAATTATGCAAGGCAAAAACGAATATACTACAAAACTGGCTTGATCTTAGCAATAACAACAGTTCCAGGAGCTTTTCTAGGAGCATACCTAACCTCAATCATAGAAGCTCAATTATTAGGTTTGATTTTTGGAGTCTTTCTATTTATCGTTGCTTTACGAATGATTTTCGAAATAAGTTTCTCTAGAAGGAAACACTCAGACATGGAAAGAAATGCTTGTTCTGAGAGTTCACTGCTTGAACTTAAAAGCAAAATTCTGTTGGGCAGTATACTAAGTTTTTTCGGGGGACTCTCATCCGGGTTGCTGGGCATTGGCGGTGGTTCACTTTTAGTGCCAATAATGACGTTGGCTATGAACATACCAATGCACATTACAGTAGCGACTTCCATGTTCACAATGGTTTTCACTTCAATATCGGGTGGCACACAACATTATTTGCAGAACCACATACGGGTTGGATTCGTTCTTCTGTTAGCATTAGGAACAATTTTCGGCGCTCAGCTGGGCGCGTACATGTCTAACAGGATTTCCAGCAGGACCCTTCGAAGAACCTTTGGCATAGTGTTAATTCTCGTCAGCATAAGAATGATTTTAAAATATGGGTCACATTTGTTCTAGATATCGCCCGCGTCAATGATTAGATTAGCCCCTTCCTTTTGAGCATCTTCTCTAATATCGGGCGTAGTTTCTCATTTTCAGCTTTGATTTTGTCCTTGCCTAGGGTATGCATCTGTTCAGTCATTTCTCTTACAATTTCCGCAAATTTTATTCCTTCTGCAGCGGAAACATATTCTACGCGGAATCTTTCTGTGCTTAATCCAAGCTTCTGCAACATAGGTGCTAAGGCATCCATTCTAGCCTTCATCTTATAGTTTCCACTTATGTAGTGGCAGTCATAGGGCATGTGGCATGCACCCACCATAACGACGCCTGCGCCAAGCCTGAATGCTTCTAGAATGAAGTCGCGGTCAACCCTCCCAGAACACATAACCCGTATAGTTCTTATCGTCGGCGGATATTCAAATCTGCTTGTGCCTGCCAAGTCTGCTCCTGCATAGCTGCACCAGTTGCAGAGGAAAGCCAAGATCTTTTCTTCAGGATTTGTTTCTAAGGCTGCCCTTATTTGAGCAAAGATTTGGGCGTCTGTGAAGTGCATCTGTGCAATGGCATCTGAGGGACATTCTGCTACACACGTTCCGCATCCATGGCACATGGCTGTTATCACCTGAGCTGGTTTTCCCTCGTCAGCCTTGATTGCTCCATAAGGACACCTCTGGGCGCATATGCCGCATTTGGTCTTGATGTTTCTACATTTGTCCGGGTCCACAATAGCTACTATCGGCTCAATCTTCCACGTTGACTTCGAAAGTACGGTTGCAGCTCTTGCTGCTGCACCGCTACCTTGCGAAACACTGTATGGTATATCCTTCAGTCCTTGGCATGCTCCAGCTAGGAATATTCCATCTGTAGGGGCATCTATAGGCTTGAGTTTAGGATGGCTTTCCATAAAGAAGCCGTCTGCTCCACGTGTCAAGCTCAATAGGCGAGCCATCTCATCTGTACCTTTCTTAGGTATGGCGGCAGTTGCCAAGACAACCATTTCAGTTTCAATTTCCATAGGTTGGCCAAGCGTTACATCTTCAAAACGTACAATAAGATTTCCTTTTTCATGGTCTTCGAAAACTTGGCTTACCCTTCCCCGAACAAAGTTTACGCCGAGTTCTCTTGCGCGTTTATAAAACTCTTCATAGCCCTTAAAGTTGCTCCGCATGTCCATGTAAAAAACGTAAACTTCTACATTTTCCTTATGTTTTTCTTTAAGTTGCACAGCATGCTTCAGAGTATACATGCAGCAGAAATTGGAGCAATATGGGTATTTGTCTGTGTCACGTGAACCGACGCATTGAATGAAGGCAATGGAATGAGGTTTCTGTCCATCTGAGGCTCTAATAACCTTTCCCCCAGTTGGACCAGCGGCAAGTATAAGTCTTTCAAACTCTAGAGATGTTATTACGTTTGCGTATTTGCCATAACCGTAAAGCGGATTATCATATGGGAAATATATGTCATAGCCTGTTGAAACAATTATTGCTCCCACTTTCAGCTCGAATTCTTCAGGTTTCTGGTCAAAGTTTATGGCATGTCTTGCTCCACAAGCATCAATGCACTTGTAGCATTCAATACAATAATCCTTGTTCAAAGTGTAAATGAGTGGAACTGCCTGGTCAAACGGGACGGATATAGCCTTTCTAACATCCAGATTTATGTCCCACTCGTTTGGATATTCAATTGGACAAACCTCTCTGCATTCGCCGCAGCCGGTGCAGTTTTCAGCAATCACATACCGTGGATTCTTCCGGATCTTAACCTTAAAATTGCCTATGTACCCGCTGACACTCAACAAATCACCGAAAGATATTATCTGAATATTGGGATGCCGCCCAACATCAACCATCTTTGGACCTTCAATACATATAGAACAGTCAAGTGTTGGAAACGTTTTGTCCAGTTGCGCCATATGGCCCCCTATGCTTTCCCCTTTCTCAAGCAAATGCACTTTGAAGCCCATTTCTGCCAAGTCCAGAGCAGCATTCATTCCAGCTATACCGCCACCTATGACTAACGCTTCATTGGTTACTGGAACCTCCATTGCCTCAAGCGGCTGAAACAGCCTTGCTTTCGCCACAGCCATCTTTATAAGGTCTTTGGCTTTTTCTGTAGCCTCTTCCGGTGTACTTGGGTGGCACCATGATGAGAACTCGCGTATGTTCGCCATCTCGAAAAGAAAGGGGTTCAAGCCTGCTTCAGAAACAGTTCTTCTAAATGTAGGTTCATGCATTCGTGGCGAGCAGGCTGCCACAATGACACGGTTAAGTTTGTGCTCCTTTATGCCTTTTCTGATTTCCTCTTGCCCTGGGTCTGCACACGTGTAACGGTTATCCTTCACGTAGACGACGTCTGGCAAAGTTTTCGCGAATTCAACTAGCTCCTTTATGTCTAAGACGCCAGCTATGTTTAATCCGCAGTGACATATGAAAACTCCTATCCGTAACTCCTCAACTTCTATTAGTTTCTGAGCCTCTTCTTGAGCCATTTATGCCGCCTTCCACCCTAACCTCTTCTCAACAGACTCCAACACTTTCCCAGAACTCTTCGCCTTCAACTCTTTAGTCATCTCAATTGGTGATGCTAACCTTTCTAAGGCTTTGTTCCACGTCCCTGAACTGACCAGCGTATGCCTTATCAAAGTGCGTTTAAGCTCCAGGGCTTCCTCAACTGGACAAACAACCTTGCATGCTCCACAATATACGCAGAACATCTCGTTCACACGCACTTTTTTATCTTTATCAGACAGATAGAGCGCACTCGTTATTGGACAAACATCCAAGCAATCTGTGCAGCCTTCCGGACACTTTTCTGGGAGAATAGCTATTTTTCCGTGAAAGATTTTCGCCACGCCTAGAATCCCTTCGGGGCACTTAAATTCGCATATTCTGCAGCATGGACAACGCTCATTTTCGATGTCAATTTTAACTTGAAGTGTGTCCTTCTCTTTTTTATTTAAGGAGCTTACGTTTTCAACTGGTTTTCCGTCAGCCGTCAACCTTGTTACCTTGATCAAATCTAGGGGACAAGCCTCTTCGCATTCAATGCAGTTCACCGGACACTTGCTTGCATCCACTCGGATGTCTCGAATTAGTTGCGGAAAACTTTCCTTTTCGACAACCGATAGAACGTGTTCTCCGTTCAACGTTAATTTTATTGCTCCATAAGGACACAGTATGTCGCATATCCCGCAGAAATTGCATTTTTCCAAATCTATGTCGAT
>DAOVMU010000082.1 GCA_030630585.1 Candidatus Bathyarchaeota archaeon
AACCTTTGCCAAGACCAAGATTTGCTACACGTAGTCTTGGCTAAGGATAAGACATTCAATGTCAATACGCCCCCATTCAAACAGTTCCTCGTGGAAAGGGTTTTGATGAAAATGCAGGAAAAGGACAATGAATTAGTCACTGCCGGTCAGCTAGCACCAGACAAAATCTTCTCCTACAACATTATCCAAGAAGAAGACGAGATTCACGAAATTGTGATTAGAAATTATAACGCCAACCGTTTAAGAGAACTCAAGTCAAGCATACGTTGGACATTAGAGAAAATGCATGAGAAAACAAAGAGCTAGGCCAAAAGAAGAAACTCATCTGAAACAGGTAAAACACAATACTTCTCAATATCTGGAAAGGTCACAGCTTTTTCCTCTTTTTCTACCTATCATTCGTTAAAATGGTAGCTTGACAACCTTGTTTCTCACCTTCTTGCTGGATGTTTCGCCGCACTTCTCCCTCCACCATGAAACAACATGGAACCATGATACCCCTATATTTCGGAAAAGCTTGGATAAGGCTTAATAGACACCGTGAAAGAGTTCACAGGGTAAGAAGTATCGCAAGGCCGAAGGGCTCAAGCGCCCTTCACCAACCGCCCTAGTTTTCTGCATTGCATCTCCACCGTGTTTCCACTATCGCTTCTTCTAAAGGCTCTTTTAGTGCAGTTTGAGCCCTAGAGTTTTTGCGACGTACTTCTACAGGACATGTCCTCTCAAGTGCCGTATTTGCAGAAAAGCGACAGCCATCGATGTGCTTTCATCTATCTAGGTCTGTCGAAGTAAATGTTTTTGCCTCTGGCTGAGACTGGAATTCCCATGGCAACCGTTGCTTCAGGCAACAAATTCAGTTTCAAAGCAGCAGTGCCGACACGGTACATCATACGATTATCTGTGTTTAACATGCTCGCAGTTTTTGCAGCTGAACCTAAGGCTATCCCCAAATCCAAAGCCTTAAAGAGACAGGTTGGCCCAAGGAAATCTTCACGCATTTCTTTCTGAATTTCATCGAACTCCTTACAGTTCCTGTAGCCACATGCTCCACAATTTAGTCCAAAACTCTTGCTTCCCCGTACTCCAATCAAAATAACCGCGTCTGAATCTCTGAGGTTTTTTGCATCCCGCGTGAAGCCTTCAATTTTCCGTTCTTCAGCCATTTCCTCCATTTTACTGGCGATAGCGTCTTTCTCCTTGCCATGAACAATTATAGTCAGAATGTCGTCGATGCCGCCTGATTTTGGGGCAGTTCTTGCAGCAACTAACGCGAGTTTTGCTACTCCTAAAACTGCCTCCCTTTCTCCATTTTCGCTTTCAACTATCGGATTCAACTTCCACCACTTACCGAATCATAAGTTAACCCTTTAAAATACGCTGACTTGGTTTAAGAGTTTTAAGTTATTGTTCTGAAAACTGTCTCCAGCATCTCGACTATTTCGTTTAGCTGACCTGTGTATATGCCTACAGCTAGGAAGGAAACACCTAAAAGGAGTAATAATGCGCCTATTACTCTGCGTTCTGGAACATCCATGGGCTCTCACTTCAAATGTTTTTTCAATCGTGCTTCAATTTGGCCCTTTGGAACCAGTCCAACAATTCTGTCAACTTCTTTCCCATTTCCAATTATTAATAACGTTGGGATACCGAAGATTTGGAAATGCCCTGCAGTTCTAGGGTTTTCGTCAACATTAAGCTTCCCAAACAAAACTCTTCCAGAAAACTCCTTTGCCAATTCCTCAACTACAGGAGCTATGACTACACATGGAGCACACCATGGTGCCCAACAATCAATTAAAACCAATGAATTTTTACTGACCATTTCGTTGAAGTTTGAATCCGTCACGTGAACTGGTTTAGCGTTCATTCCCTGCTTCTTCTCCTTCAGTCTCATGAGTTCCTTTAGCTTCTTTTCTTTGATACGCCTCAGTTCTTCATCTTCCTCAGATATAAATTGTTCGTGTTCACGGTTCATTTCTTGACTCACGTCACTAGCACTTTTCAACAATTGGCTTTATCACTAATAAAGGTGAAGCCAAACTTTACAGTGCAAAGTCTGTTCTAATCCCTAGAGAAAAAATACTGTAAGGCTTCAAGTCTTTCAAGTTTCCGATAGATCTACTAAGGGATTTTGATGAAACAATCCTTAAAACGGGATATAGAAGCCGTTCCAAGACTGTTCAGGAAGCGGTTAGAATATTTGTTTCTGAGAGAAGTGGCTTAAAGAAGAAAAAGGCATACAAGCGGGAGTTCTGATGATGCTTTGTGATCATGAAGTTAGGGGACATGAAAACGCGCTTAGGATATACAGCATCATTATAGTCATATTATTTGTTTAACCATGTATATTCACTTAAGCGAAAGGAACTGTTTAGAAGCAATAGCCGTCAAGGGTGATGTCCTTGATATTAGGAAGCTAAGCGATGAGTTAGCCGCAAAGAAAGGAGGAAAAATACTCAAAACAATGATTGTCTCTGTTCAGCCTTCTTAATCATTTCAGCTCAAACATTTTTTCTAGGGCTTTCCGAGCTTTTTTTGCTACAGGCTCAGGAACAGTAATCACATACTTTTCTTCTTTCAAGGATGTGTAAAGTCTTTCAAGAGTGTTCAACTTCATATTCGGACAAACAGCATCCTCATAAGCTGAAACAAACTGTTTCCCAGGATTCTCCTTTTTTAGTCGATGGATAATTCCTTCTTCAGTGGCAACAATAAAAGTTTCGGCATTGCTTTTCTTTGCGTGTCTGCACATTTGCGAGGTGCTTCCAATAAAATCAGCTATGTCCTGCATTTCAACTGTGCATTCAGGATGAACCATAACAATGGCATCTGGATACTTCAGTTTAAGTACATGAACATCTTCAGGCTGAAAAAGCATATGGGTTGGGCAGAAGCCTCTTTCAGGAATTGGAATAATAGTTTTTCCTGTCTTTCTACGGACATACTCAGCTAGGTTATGATCCGGTCCGAAAAGCACTGTTTCAGCATTCACCGAATTCACGACTTTTACAGCGTTTGCCGATGTACAGCATACATCACAATAAGCTTTAACTGAAGCCAGAGTGTTCACGTACAAAACCACGGGCGCAAGCGGATAAAGCACTTTCCACCTCTTAATTTGTTCAACTGTAAGCATCTGAGCCATAGGACAACGTGCACCAAGCGTCGGCAGCAGAACCTTCTTGTCCGGGTTCAGAATTGCTGCAGATTCAGCCATAAAATCCACAGCTGAAAACACTATGATTTTTGCCTCTTTTTCTTCCATCGCTCTTCTGCTTAAACCTATGCTATCCCCAACGTAATCTGCAATATCTTGAATCTCTGGCCTCTGATAATTGTGAGCCAAGATTATTGCCTTCTTATCTCTTTTCAGCCTATCTATCTTCTCAACGAGAGTCATCACTTTCGCCTTAAGCACATAATTTGTGAAGCCTTCTAATCGTACAGACAGATATATGCCTTTACCCAAGAAACACAGTCTCGCCTTATTCTCAAAAGCCGAAGCCGTCCACTGCGCTAAATCAACGAAAGTCATGTCAACTAGGTCATCCTGTGATGTAGCATCCAGTCTACGCAGTTCACACCTACAGACAAGATTTCTATTCATCAATAAATCAGGATTCTCGTCACAAACGCTTGAATTAAAATGTCCATATAGATCTGAGAGTTTAACTATTATAGAGTGAGCTTCGTTTCATATATTGCTTAGTAATACTAAGGAGAACGAGTAAATGCTGATGCCGCTCAGCTCTAGGTCGGTTTTCTATGGACTAGAATGTCGTAAGGGAAAAAATCATCCAATGCTATGGTAAATTTTATGTTTTCTTTGTTCTTACTTGAACTTGTGTCTAGGTTTTTTTTCATTTTTTATCACGGCTTTACGATGTCTGAAGTCTTAATAAACGTTTCTCCCAATTTGTTCAACTACACTACAAAATCCCTGCGCTTCACAGCATATGCAAACACGCCAACTAACGATTTCCTTTTTTCCGGAACAGGTTACTTTTTGCGGTTTTTCAGACGAACATTGTATTTAGGGGTTATCTTCCTTTTTATGATCTTCTAGTCCAACTTTGATGAGGTCTTCCGGGGGGGAAATGAAACAGAGCAAAATCGAACGGTGGTTTAGAAAAGTACATGTTTGATTTCTCTTGGAAACTATACCGAAATGGTTTCTGAAAAGCTGAAGAAGTTATGTTCTCTGCATTTGCAGTCGAAAAGCTGAAGTCTGAATAGGGCTAATACTATTGTCTGGTGACTTGTATGCCCTACTATATTCTGTTATCGAATCTGACGGATGAGGGATGGAAAACCGTTAGGGAAAGGCCTGAAAGGATCAAGGAAGTCAACCGGGAGCTTGAAGCCTTTGGTGTACGAGTAATTCGTCAATATGCTGTCTTGGGACCTTACGACTTTGTAAATATTGTGGAGGCTCCAAACAACGAAACCATTGCCAAGATATCCATTGAACTCGGCTTCAGAGGAACCATCAAAATCATCAGCATGGCTGCAATCCCCATAGACGAGTTTATAGCGGCAGTAAAGAAAAGCTAGAATCCTTCAAGCCTCAACCTCCTTTTCTTTTTTCATTCTTGAGAACTGATTTCAAATTCATATCTTCTTTATGATTTGACAATCTTCTTTACTTATTATGCGTGTCCGATGAACGTGTGAATCAGGTTTGAACCACCTAGGAAAACCAATATACTCCCTTGATTGTTCATGAAGAATTACGGAAATCGGATGGCAGAACAGGAGTCAAACCATGTTTTTTCGTCACATCATTGCTTTTGGGAGAAAGCATTCTGAGGTCTTAAAGGATGATTTGTAGCTTTCTAATATTCCGTTTCTTTCTCCTCAACAGCTTCTATTCTTGAGAACGCTTTTTTTATTCCTAGGTGAACTGCTAAAGCTGTAAAAACAGCTATTCCGGTTATGAGGAAGGAAGCAGAAAAGGTTACGAGTTGTTTTCTTAAAGTTCCATCGAGTGTTTGAAAGGAAAGAAAGGCTAGATAGAAGGAGAGGGAAATGCATATCACTATGAAAAAGAGGGTAACAGCTTCAATTTTCCAACGGAGCACAGCTTTTTCAGTCAAAGCTTGAACCAAAGATTATTTTGTTTGCTATCCGAAAAAGCTTATGAACCCTGAATTCTAATTGAAACTACATTTTGAAGAGTTGCGCGTGTCGCCATTCAGAGCCCTAAACAAATGTACCATAAGATCTCTATTTTACAGAGACAGCATCTTGCTGGTGACTCCGCTTATTGGAATGATCTTGATTTCCCCTGTTTTCAAGTGTCAGCATCGAGCCTCGTATATTGGTGTATAAATAACAGCGTGTTCTGTTACTTCAAAGGTTTCTTTAGCGATCCTTCCAATGTCACGCGGTCTCTTAACGATTCTCGTGCGAATGATATCTATTATGCTGTCAGGTGGGATCTTGAGCTTCCTAGTTTTATCACCGCGTCCTTTGAGAACTTTCTCAGGTTCAGGCTCAGCGGGAGCAGATGGCAATTTCGTGGGGTCGATTTCACGTCCTGTTCTATTCAAGGCGACGTTGGCCGTGGCTTCGTGGATTACTCTTTCTTGAGCGTCGAGCATGATTTCTTTGTAAGGTCGCTTCAGAAGTCCTTTCACCCTTTTTTTCATGACTGTTGGCTTTATGGTTTGGTCAAAAATGATTACTTCGCTTACTTCCTCGCTGACTCTGATCGTATAGGTTCTCTTTTTATAATAATCAAGTAAGTAGTTGGCTTTGGCAACTACGAATGGTTCATAGAAAAGCTGAACGGATTCACATTCGATTTCTTTGTGCTTAGGTTTTATGAACCCTAGCTTTGCAAAAAATCCTGTTTTGTCTTTCTCAACAATGTTTTTTACGTTTTCAAGATCCATGGCGATTTTGTGTACGACAAGTTTCCTTTTCCCCATCCTTTCTATAATTTTCTCTTCTTCTGCTAATCTGGATGCAACCAAAACATCATCACCTCGTCTAAATAGACGATTTCCCTTAAATAGTCTTATGATGAACACAGCATCGTACGCTCTCATGACAAGAAACTCAGCGATGGCACGATTGCGACATTTCAATTGGTCGAACAACATGTTAAACATGTGGATAAAAGCGTCATTGAAGTTCTAGAAGATTAATCCTTATGCATTTATTAGAGAGATTTAACAAATAAATCAGTGTATATGTAAGGTGAGCATATGAAAAGTAGTAAACTTTGGGTTCTTTCGATCGTTGCGATATTTGTCATTTTATTATTGAATAGTGGACTGGCGTTCGCAGAAGAGTTGAAGGGGTCCACTGGAGGCAGCCTTAACGCGCTAAATTCAGGTTACGCCATTACTAGATGGCCCTGGGATGGCGGTGAACTCTATGCAGGTGAGAACGCCACAGTGAGGGCTGCCACAACTGAGCCGCCTCATCCCGAAGCTACACATGTAGTGTTTAGATGGAATCAACCAAACGATAGTCACTTTGACATAGGACCCATACCCCTTACAAACGATAGCGGTGACACTTGGGACGGAAAGCCAGTATGGGATGCGTATGACACTCAGACCTTAAGCATGATGGGTGATTGGGGTGTCCAAGCGCTTTTCTGCGATGAAGAGGGGAAGCTTCAGGGACCGAATCCACATCCCGTCGTGGCAATAAGGGCAATATCTTGGCACGTTATTCCAGAAGTACCCTTCGGCATAATCGCAACCGTCCTATGCATGCTTGGAGCGTTAGGTGTCTTAGCGATCGTTAAGAAAGAAAACAACTATCC
>DAOVMU010000063.1 GCA_030630585.1 Candidatus Bathyarchaeota archaeon
AGCGTACGGTTATATGCCATAGCCAACTCTCCTGCTCAGGAAAGCTATACTTGAAAATGTGAGTTATGAGCCAGTTGGCGAGAACAGGAAAATAAGCCCAAGAAACGTAAGCCAGAATAAAAGGTAAACAAAACGCCAAGTAAACAACCTTAGAACCTTTATGTAACCTGAACTCCACGGATGAACCTGTCCTCTAACTTTGACTCTGGTAAACCCTCTCCTTTCTCTGATAGTAAGCAAGCCCTTTCAGAATAAAGCAAGTATTCCCTCAAAGACAATATTCTTGACAGAGAACTAAAGCCCGAATATGATGACAAATATGTGTCAGCTTTTTAGAATGTATGAATATCCAGTATAGCCAACTGGCGTGTGTTCTTGTCATGTACTCTGTTCAAGTATTTCCATTCCTCACCAAAACCTCTCATATACTATATATGCACCCGATTCCAATTAAGATGGTTTAGCTATTCCTTGGCTACTTTAGGTGCAGACAGATCCCAGGCTCAGCACACACAACAACCGTAAGAATCATAGTGACCAGCAACATTTTCTTTCTATTTATTCTATTGTTTCCAAAAGTTTCGAGCATCCAACCTGTGCAACTGTTCTTCAACGTATATTTGAATATTTCATCTTTCTAGTTCTTGGTTTAGGATTTGAACAACGTAAAAGTTATAGTATAATCAAAAGAACTGACTAGAGTCACAAAATCCTTATGTTGAAAAATTTCGGGGATCGCAAACTATTGGGAATTCGATCGAAGTTTCTTCCATAACTCATAAGAACTAGAGCAGCAGATATTAGTGAATGATGTTGTATGAATAGAAAACTCGTATCAATAATGACCTTAATTGTTTTCATGGGTATTTTGGGCTTGACACTTAAAGTTCAGAGGGTAAAAGCAAGTGGCACAATCTACATTCGGGTTGATGGGTCTGTCGAGCCTGAAGGGGCGCCGATTTCAAGCGTTGACAATGTTACCTACACTTTAACTGGTAACATCACTAGTGATGCTGATGGAATCGTGGTTGAGAGAAGCAACATAATAATTGACGGGAACGGATGTACGCTTCAAGGCGCAGGAAACGGAAGTGGTTTTCGCGTGAATTGCATAAACAACGTGACAATCATAAACACGAATACCGATGATTTCTATTTTGGCATGTTTCTCAACTCGTCATCTTTCAACATGATTTCTGGAAACAAAATGGCAAAAAACGATTATGGCATCCTACTTAACATGTCATCTTTCAACATTGTTTCTGGAAACGAGATAACAAAGAACCTTCGTGGCATATTCTTGAAATATTCTTGTGCAAATAATACTCTGCGTGGAAATAAGATTACAGTTAACGATTTTGGCGTTGTGTTGTTCCAGTCTTCCAACAACACTGTTTCAGGAAACGATGTAACAGACAACAACTATGATGGCATCCAGTTGGCCTCATCTTCTAACAACATGGTCTCTGCAAACAACATAACCTCAAACAACCATTATGGCACTCGGTTCATTTCTCTGTACAACAGAACTTCGAACAACAAGTTTTGCCATAACAACTTTGTAAACAACACCCAGCAAGTGTATATCGACACGCCTGATTATGTCAACTTCTGGGACAACGGTGTTGAAGGAAACTACTGGACCAACTACACTGGTGTTGACTACAATCAAGATGGAATAGGTGATACATCACACATAATAGATGGAAACAATACTGATCACTATCCTTTGATGGGCATTTTTCGGAGTTTTAACACTTCTAAAGACTGTCACGTAAACGTTATCTCCAATTCTACCACTAGTGGTGTTGAATATTTCGAGTCCAACAGTACGATTAAGATGTATGTCACCAGTGTAACAGCAAGTCAGATGTATGGCTTTTGCAGAATCTGTATTCCTTATGCTTTAATGACTGCCCCTTACAATGTCACCGTTAATGGTGCTAATCCAATGTATTGGAACTATACACTTTCTAGCAACGGCACTCATGGATGGATATATTTCAGCTATGAACACTCAACTAATAAGATAATAATAGTACCAGAGTTCCCATCATTCGCTGTTCTTCCATTAATCATTTTCGCAACACTATTGACAATCATAGTGTATAGAAGAAAACATGTGTAGTAAACGGAGGATACTTTGCACTGTAAGCTCTAGTTTTTCTGGAAAAGAGAAACTAGTATGAAAACACATCTTTTAGGATTTGAAAGACATGTATTGGTTGTTATGGATCTCTTTCCCCATAGTGGCTGCATAGTATCCCCATAACAGAGGAAGATTTGCCCATAGCCGCGCGCTCCTTGATAGTGTAGGTGCCGTTGTGAGAACAAGGAAAAACATGGTAGGCATTGTTAACGCTCAACAGATTCCTCTCTGTTTGCAGATATATTTTGTTTTTGGAAATAAAAGCTTATATCGTATATTACTACACAATACTTAGGGATTTGAGAACCATGAACGGCAACTCAAGAAACGAAGAAATCCGCTGGCAAGTCATAAGGGCTATGCTTGATGAATTCCCCACGTTAAAAGAAAAAGTTAAAAGCTATCTGCAAGAAGTTCAAAAATCAAATCAATGACATAACTTCACTTTTTTCTTGGGTGTTCCAAGAAGGTGTTTACAAGTTTCTTCCGCAAACTTGATTTCTTTTGAGTAGATGCGGTGGTGGAATTTTAACGTTGTTTCCGATATCATTGTTGTTATTTTTCAGTAGTTCAGCGATTTGGTGGTAACGTTGCAGAAAATCTAGACCTTTCTCCGTTGACCTGTAGATGTCTTTGCAGTTTTTCCTGATTTTTTCCAGCAGGCTGATTTCCAGCATAAATCCTATGTAATCGTTAAGTTGTGTGAAACTTAGGTTCGCTCTATACATGATTTGTGTCTTTAAAGCTCCATCCTTTGCTATTCCTAAAATTTCCGCCATTATGTGCAGCTTGTCTCTCCTTTTTCGAGGAGGGTTTGAACCCCAAAGATTCATTCTTCTATATCCCTCTTTTAGAAGTTTTTTCTACTATGTGAGTCGTTTGAGGTCTTTTAAGCGGTGTTTCGCTTGTCTGACTATTACAAGAATTGAAATATTCTAAAGGAATCCTCTATTTTTCCTTCATAACCTGCGTAGAAAGACTTTAGTTTCTACGAGGACTAAACTATTGAAGAAGGAGATAAGGTTGGTAGTAGGAGTAATTGCAGATACACACGACAATCTGCCACTAGTTGATAGAGCCATAACAAAACTAAACGAAGAAAATGTTGAGCTTGTGCTCCACGCTGGAGACTATGTGGCACCATTTGTTATTCCAAAGTTTGAGAAATTAAATGCGGAGTTAATTGGTGTCTTTGGCAATAATGACGGCGATCGCGCACTCTTGAGGAAGAGGTTTGATGAGTATGAGGGCTTACAGATCCGTGGAAACTTCGCTGAGATACTTGTTGACGGTTTGGAAATAGCATTGATACACGGGAATGAAGAAGAACTTCTGAAAGCTCTGATCAACAGTGAAAGCTTTGACATTATTGTTCATGGGCACACTCACAAAACAGAGATTTATCGAAAAGGCAAGACATTGATTGTGAATCCAGGTGAGGTATGCGGATATCTAACCGGCAAATCAACAATTGCTTTGCTTGACACCGATAAGAGAAAAGTGGAAATAATAGAACTCTGAACCTTAGTTTGACGAAAGCCATAGCTGTCTTCAATTCTCTTTTGCTTCGAAGTTTGAGGGGGAAACGTGTCTTTTTTAATTTTGGTCCTTATCCGTCCTAGGCGTTGTAGATGGTCTGCCTGAAAGTATTCTTAGACTTCTTGAAGTTCTCGCAGGATCTGCTTCATTTCACCAGCCTTCCTCTCTAAACCCGTCAAGGCAGCCCTAAACTCGTCGATGCGGCTCAGAACACTTTTGATGAGAGGTTCAATCTCCTCTAACGATTGTATTGTTATCATTGAACCTTTTGTTTCAGAAGCCTTCTTTAAAGTTAATATTGCATTCATAAGTGGGGAGGGTTATCTCTGAATCTCGCATTAATAAAAGTAGGTCTGAACCGTCTGTCAAGATTTTTCTTGGTTGTTCGAGGGCTAAACGGGAATTGGCGAGTGGGTCTGGGGAGTTTTGAAGCAGAATGTCTTTGAAAGTTGTTAGAGTTTAGGTGAAGTTCTTACATGAAGCCTCTACCGTATAAGCCTTCTCCGGTTTAAGAATTAGCATGAGCTCTTCACTGTTCATCGCTGAATCCTTTAGGTTATTGATGTAGTGCTCAGTTTTTCTCAGCAATTCTGATGGTGTAAGCTTAGCAAAGATTACTCCGCTGGCAACGTCGCTGGCAATTCTCTGTTAAAACTCTTCAAACTCACTTATTGTTTGACTAAACTCTTCTTTCATCAAAACCTACACGGCTACCATGAATTGGTTGTATGTTGTTTATTTGCGTGTTCCCAGACTGTTATGAGGTTTTGCACAGCCTGAGTCTTGGGTGAAGACTCGTTGAGCCTGTACAAACGAATTCTGCCAAACAGCTTACGCTTAATCATGCCTTCATCTTCCAAGACTTTCAGATGCTTGTCTGTGGTTGTGTAGTTTGCGCCAAGTCTGCGGGCAATTTTTGAGACATTAAGTTCACCCACCTGCATCAGAATCTTTAGTATTTTCATCCGAAGTCTTGAAGAAAGAACGTCCTCTACATTCATAACCTTCACGGCTTTTCTTTTTGAAGAAGAAGACTTAATTCTTTCTCTAATTCATAAGCTGAGACTCTAGGTAAGGAAATAATTGTTGATCTTCCACGGGAGCCAGTCCCTGAGACTTCGGTTTTCACTATGCCTAAGGCTGAAAGCGTACGCAAATACTTCCATAGTTGCGTGTGGCTGTGAGGTTGGACATCAAATTCTTCGCAGACAACAGCGTAAGCTTGTTCAGTCTCCGTTAAAGAAGCATAGGCTTTTTCACATTGCTCAAAAAACCTGGCTATGCCCAGCAAAAACATTTTTTCATGTATCCTTAATGAAGCTAAATCACTTTTGCGTGTAACAGCGTATATGCTTGAAGCGGCTTTTCGAACACACTCAGGCGTTACCATACCCGAATTCTCAGCGTCTGCGTATTTTCCAGCTCTCCAGAGTAGTTCGATACCGAAGCGGGCGTTTCCATTTTCGGAAAAGGCAAGTTCAGCAGTTAAGCTTACAGTGTCTTCTGGCACTGTTAAATGCTTGAAGGCGACTAAAACACGGTTATTAAGGATGTCCACAAGCTGCTGTTTTAAGTATCTCTTAAGATGAATTATGTTGGACTGCAAGGTGCTTCTTGTACTTGCATCTAACTTTTCAATTACTTTTAGATTTCGTAAGATGCATATTAGCGAAATTCTTTGAGGCTTGTTCAGCCTTATTTCCTGCAAACGAGTCAGTTTGTAAACAGCTTCAGAGTTTTCCCTCTCAACTAGGCTTTCAAACTCGTCTAAAGTCAAGATTATGTGAGTTTTTTGATCGTCTAGAATTTGTAGGAGAATGTTTAGAAGCTCTTCAGCGGAATAGCCGCGTCTTGGAAAGTTTGGGTGAAAGATGGAAACTACGTGGTGTACAATGAGGAAGAGGCTTCCACGGTATTCGCGGCAGTTAACATGAATATAACGGAGATTTATCCCTTGCCTATTCGCTTCACGAATGACATTTGCTCCGAAACGCTGAGAAAGTACTGTCTTGCCTGTGCCAACGTCTCCAGTGATAATGATTCTTTGTGTCATTTTGTCTGGGACCCGTAATAAAAAACCGAAAAACTCCATGAGCAAACGCAGTTCCCTGTCTCTGTGTGGAAGCTTGTAAGGAACATAGCTAATGTCAAGTTTCGTTTCATCTTTGAATACACTTGGGTACGGGGCCACTCTTTTAACCTCAAAAGAAATAATGTGAGAAGCTCTTATTCTTTTCCCTAATGCAATAGCAAACCTCTGAAATGTACAGCAACCTTAACAAGAATTTATTTGCCGAAGACAGAAAACCGTTAAACTTATGTTGTTGATGTAGCGTTATGCCCGATAACTTCCAGTCTTCTATATGTTGTGCATGTTTCTATTGTTGTTGGTTATTTCCACGCTTCTATGAACAATTTTTTGGCTCCGTTAGGCTTGAAACTCACTTTCACGGGTATGGAGTTCTTTTCTCCAGTTCTCTGATCCTCTTGCCAGTCTTTGAATGGGAATATGCTGTCTTCAGCTAAATCCTTCGGTAGATAAATCAAGTATTTGCCGTCTTTCCTTTTGAACAAACGTCCTCTTCCTTCATTAACCACTTAGACAACACCTCCTTAAACTTAAATGCTATACGCAACTTTCACAACTTCATCGGTCATCTTATTTCAAATCTAGTTATATATGTCTTAACCTGCAAAAACAGCGAAAGAAACCTCTTGAAACGAGGTGGCTAAGTCGATGTGACATATATAGAACGAATCCTTCAACAGTTATAAAAAAGGGGATTTTGTGTTATGTCGACGCGCATGTCTACATATTCAAGTCTTAAGTCGCTAGTACACTACGTATTAGCCGTGAAGAGTCAAATTCTTCTATTAATTCCAACCCTTTATCTGTGGTTTGATACAAATTATCAATCTTTCTAATATAGCCAAGGGCTTTCAGAAACCCAATGTACCTCATGAATTGTTCATAACTTAAAGAAACCGAGCTAAGTACATGTGTTTTTCTAGTGCCATTCTTTGCGATTTTCAGAATGTTTACGGAAATAACTAAAGAGCCTCTCCTCTTGGATGGAAAAGCTGAATTCATAACACGCCCAATAGTATATAGATGTGTTTTCTAGAAGATAAATCTATCGCGTGAGACAAGGGCAACCTTTGAATGTGTGCACTCGCTTTTTTGGTTATCTCATGTAAGCTCCTCTTTTTTTTTAAGAAAATGACTTCAGTATGCGTCTTAAAAGTAGTCATCTAGCGTGCTACATGGATTTCGATCTATGTCCTTCTCCATACTGGTATGCTCTTTTTTTGTTTTTCTCTAGTTTTTTCTGGAACATTTCGTCCATGTTTATTGAGGGACAGGTTAGTCGGCTTGTATCTAAGACGTAAAATATTACGTCAATTAGTTCTTCAGCTATTACTTCTTCAGTTTTACCTTTTTTCCAAGCATCACTTGCTTCACCCAATTCCACAAATGCAAACAGCAATTTTTTCGGAACATCCTCAGGTTTATTGTAGAAACCCTTTTCCAAAACGAGCATCTCTATTTCCTTCTTCATTTCCTCCAAATGCATGTGTACTACTCCCTTTCCACCAAAGCGTCTAAGCTTCCCAATTATAAACTAAACTAGATTACAAGCTTCTAATTTTTCTTTCTGTCTGGAAAACTAGAGCGCGCTACGTCCGACATGGACAACGACATCGACCTCTATGAGACAGTAACACTGGGCACTCATTACGGATAAGAATCCCCAGCCCATCCGAACAAACAAAATGCTAATAAACAAATGTTGTTGACGTGGAGATATCTCCCGCAAAATCTCCCTTTTTCTGACAAAGTCAATTTCAGTTGCTATGTCTGATACTTGGGATGGAAGCGATATACTCGCGCGCGCACAGCCTGTTCCTACTTTCTTTCCTGTCTCTGTTTTTCCTTTCTCAGGTATAATTCACTCTCTAGGTACCTTTGATTATACATTTTCCTGATCTTTAGGAATTTTTCTAAACCTTTTCCCGCTTCTTTCTCGTAAATGTTGAGCTCTCCTTCAAATAGACCTAGAATTGCATGAATTTCTTCTGGGGGATGCATCTGGGGATTCATCACTGCCAAAGTGGTGAAGCC
>DAOVMU010000079.1 GCA_030630585.1 Candidatus Bathyarchaeota archaeon
AATTGCCCCCCATAGGGACGCCAAATTCTTTTTTTGGTTAGACTTAGCTTACGCGTTCCGGACGCAGAAAGATGGGGGATCCCGCCCATTGGTCGACCGCAGAGATAGCAGTGTGGCGAGGAGCTGATTTCTCGCTTATAGTGAACTGTTTTGCGGCCACCCGGCAAACTCTTGTGACCCCGTTTTCTACTTCTTGTGCGTTGACTAGGTTTAGTCATTTCATGTCACTCCACGCTTACCAGTCCGAACAAGTGCGAAAACACAGTTCCAAAAAGAAAAGAACACAACAAGTACCACCACATTAGGGAGTGAAGTTGCATTCCTACTAGTGGTATGGTTACTACTCCCAAGTTGTTGCTTACTCCTGGAAAAAAAGCAATCGGTTTGCCCTGATAAAATCCACCTAGGATTTGCCACATCAATATGAGGGGAACAAAGAACAGTAGCATTACTTTCATTGACTGCCACATCATTTTGGATTGAAGCTGCAAAATATATTGCTGCTTCTTCATAAGTTTCTCTACGCGTTTTTTGTCTTTGCTTCGTTGGGCTTTCCGCAATTCCGCATTCCATTCCGCAATCTCTTTTCTCCTAGTCTTCGACTGTTCCGGATTTGTCAAAAGGCGATTTGTCAGCGAGGTCAGTAACGAGATGGCGGCTGCTAATGAAAATATGAAAACCGTCGAAATAGGGATTTCCAACAAGAACTCTGGGAGCATTTCACACAACCTCCAAAGCGTTTAACGTTACAACAGTAACTATAGTTGTTTTGTTCATGGTTTTAACCTCCAAATATCTTTCTGAAAGCTGGATACATTTCAGCAGCCCTTTCCCGCATTAATATTTCGTAGTACTGATAGATTATTCCGACAGAAAGCAGTATGCCCATTCCTGAACCGAAAACTCCAAAGAAATCTGATACGCCAGCAATCAAAGCTACGATTACTCCGCCAAGAATGGTAACTGCAGGAATGTAACGTTTAAGAACGGATTCAACAGCTCTTCCAGATCGCCTGTAGCCTGGAATCTGCATACCGGCACCTACAAGTTGTTTGGCTACTGTTGATGGATCTAGGCCGCCGATTTCAAGCCATGTAAGCGAAAAAATGACGCAAAAAGCAACAAGGATCCCAAGATAGATAAAAGCCTTCAGCGGATCTCCCATGAAACTGGTAAAACTACGTGGTGAAAGAACATAATACACAAGCCCTCCCACCGGTTGAAGACTTTCTTGGCCGGTCTCTCCAACCCATACAAATTGCCCTAGAAGATCAAGCCAGAAATTTCGTCCAGGGTCAGGTTGACCATTCATGCTCCAGAAAATCTGTGAAAAGAAGTATACGTTAGCGAAAAGAGCTGAGGCAAAAATTACTGGAAGATTAGATACATACAAAAGTTTTATTGGATATCGACTGCGGAAACCTCTGTAACCAGCGTAGGATAATGGCAGTTCAACCCTTACGCCTTCGACGTACATTATCACTAGAAAAGCAACGGTTGTAGCTATAAATCCAATTAGGGATGGATAAGCACCCGTTCCGAATATCCAAGATGTTATTGACTCAGTGCCAGCTAACACAATTGCCAGATGCCCAACGAATAAACCGGTTCCCGGAGAAAAACATTGCCAGAAGATTTGCTGTGCAACTCCAGCCACAATGAATAAGCTTATTCCGCTACCGAATCCCCAGCCTTTTTGCACAAGCTCATCCATCAACAGTACGATCATTCCTGCTGCTAAGAGTTGTAGGAAAACGATTATAGCTGCTGGGCCTGGCATTTCTCCATACATTCCGCCGATTATGTATGCAGATGCCTGAACTCCCGTGAGAACGATAGAGAAGACTTTGCTTGCTGTTGTGAATAGACTTCTGTCTTCAGCATGTGACATGTCGCAGTCTATCATGTCGGAGCCAGCTAGAAGCTGCAGTATTATTCCGGCTGTAACTATTGGACCTATACCAAGCTCCATGAGGCTTCCACGGCTGGAGGCAAAAATTATTCGAAGGGCAGCAAGTTCACCTAATGCTGTTGTTGTAACACCGTAAAGGGGGATTTCAGTCATTATTAAGTAGATGATCAGTACAAGCGCTGTCCAGAAAAGTTTTTCATTAAATCCTACTTTCCGTTCCGGGACCTTGATTTCCGGAAGAATCCTAGCAATAGGTTTGAATAGACTTAGAAATCTGCCAGCCATGGACTATCCGCTGCTCTTCAGCTTTTCAGATTTTATCAAGACTTGTCCCCCAGCTTCTTCTATTTTCTTAGCTGCAGATTTTGAACATGACGACACCTTTATAATTAGTGGTTTTGTAACATTGCCTGTGCCAAGAAGTTTTGTGTAGCCGAGACTTTCCAAGTCTATAAGGAATTCACCATTTTCCTTTTTTGTTGAGAGGTTTTCAGCTGTTTCATCCAGTACTCCAACGTTTATAGCATTCACTTTTTGTCTCACACTTTTGGGTGAGGTGAAACCTTTTTTGCCGAAGTAGTCTGGTTCATATTTTATCACGTAGGACCATTTATGTTTATGGAAACCTGCCTTCCCATGTCCCCCTCTTGATCCCCCTGCTCTGTGCTGCCCCACTCTGCCCCAACCATGAGTTCTTGAACCACGTTGCTTTCTGATTTTTCTAAGTTTGTGAGGCATCTTCAGTCAGCTACCTTGCGATGGTTTTTTTCTCAAGAGCCTTTTTGAACTGTATTTCGAGCACACCGTTCCTACATGATGTACATTGCGTGTTTGAAATCACTCTTTCCGGAAGATTCAAACTCTTATAGTATTTCCGATCAGGAGATTCAGCAGACAGGATTAATCGTTGATCTTTCACATGGATTCTTAGATTTTCCCTTTTGAACCCTACAAATTCGGCAACAACTATTATTTTATCATTTTCCTCAAAGACATCGATCAGAGGTGCAGGCGCCTTCCATCTTCGTCGTCTACATGTCTTGAGAAGATTATATTTGTAGGGATGTGTTCCTCTTTTGGTTCTTACATTCCTGATTCGGAAAGGATTTGGAGCTTTTCTGTCTTTAGCTCTTTCAGAGTCTCTTGAAATATGAAATCGTTTTGAACGTCTCTTGTATCTCCGCCACTTCGCGCTCAAACTGCCTTCTCCTCGGTAACATGGCATTTAAAAGGTGACTATAAAATGTATCGCAAAGAAACGTGTTCAAACTTTCCGTTCACGTCATCCGTTTTATCAGTTGATTGATTTTTTCGCCACGGTATCCAAGCTCTCCTCCCATTCCATAACCTTTTTTCACCTTTCCTTTAAAGCCCTTAGTTGGTGGATGTAGCCTAAAGATTGGTTTCACATTGGAAAGTTTCCAATATTCAACATGGCAATCAAATATTGCTTCTATGAGCTCTTCTAACGATTCGTAACCAATTTTTTGTGCATGTTCATCTGTTAGCTGTTTATTACCAGCAACTCTTCCCCTTTCCTTTATTATCATGCTCACGGCTTCCTTCGAAGCTTCACCCCAAGTGATGAAGTTCTGCGCCGTTTTCAACATTCCAAGGAACGCGGGACGATTGTCAATTAAAACCGCATAGTTATTTCGTGTCAGGTTAAGCATTTGAAGGGTTTCCCTAGTTCGCCGTGAAGCTCTAATCGTCCCACGGATTCTTACAACAACTATGCATTTACGTTCCTTCGCTTCTTCAATCACTTACCTCACCCAATCCGCAGGAGTTATAAGGCTATAGGTTCTCTTCAAAGCGTCGAAAACAGCATATGCAAAAGATGGAACAGTTCTCGTTGAGCCATAACTCCTTGTCCAGCAGTCTTTTATGCCAGCAAGTCCGAGAATGACCTTTGACACTTCGCTTGTTACAAGACCTAAACCTCTTGGTCCGGGGAGAATCACAATTCTTACGCCGCCACATTTTCCTTCAACTTGAAACTGAACGGAATGTGGTCTTCCACAGCTGCACTCCCAGCTTCCACAACCCCTCCTAACTGGAACTAGGTTTAAACGAGCGTCTATCGCAGCCTTTTCTATGGCTGCTCGCACCTGTCGTGTTTTCCCAGATCCTAAGCCAATATAGCCTTCTCTGTTTCCAACGGCAACTATGGCTCTAAACCTTGATTTTTCACCAGCATCTGTTTGTTTTTGAACTAGGTTTATGTTTATAACCTCTTCTTGAATGCCTGGAAGTAGAGCATCAACAATTTGGGGTTCACGTATTCTCAAGCCTTCCATAAAGACTTCTTCAATGGATGCGATCCTACCCTCTTGTATCATCTTACCAAGGCGTGTCATAGGAGCCCACTCTTCAAGGCTTTCTGATGTTCTTCTTTTTGTATATCTTCTTCTTCTTGAATATCTCATGCCTTTTTGCCTCCACTAAGCGATGCAGTTATCCCTTTTTTGACTTTCGCAAAATGCTTAGGAAATTCTTCTGGGGGTAGTTTCTGCTTTAAATATTTCGAGAACCTAGTTTGATATTCTTCAGGGTTGGGGGCTAGGATCTCCGCGTACTTTGCAATATGCTCTCCCTTTATCCTTCCTTCATTTGGAAGCCTCTCTTCACTATAGGGAACATTTACTCCAGCATCTAGAACACCTTTTAACGCCGCAAAAACCACATTTTTTGCAGAGGAACATAATCCTATATCTAGAATTGCTTCCTCTACGCCTTTTGTTTTAGCTTTTAACCCGCAGAGAAGACCAGTCAAGTAAGATGCTGGAATGTTTCCTCTTGGAGCTTTCCATCTGTAGTCTCTTGTCAGTTCCTTGCTATGTGCTGAAACTATGACTTCGTCTCCGCAGGGTTTAGCCACAATTATTTGGACAATCATGTTTTTGAGTGAGCCACGAGCTACCAAACGTGGTTTTCCGGAAAGCACGAGTGCTTTTCTCGCTTTATAATCTGTTTTTCCCTCTCTTCTTCTTCGGAATGGAACACAATAGCGTGGTCCCCTTGCCATCAACGTTTCCTCCAAAGTTCGTGTGTCTTCAAGTAGCGCTCCATGTCGGCAATAGACCCGAACTTTCCGCTACTCGCCATCCTGTATATCTTCCGATACGTGTTTTCAACAATGATTCTTTTGGTTTTTAGTTCACGGAGTCTCTTTCTTAAGGCTCGAATCCTATTCATCCAAGCTTCTTTCTTGGAGATTTTCGCGTGGGATGAGCCGCTTCTGCTACCTGGCCCGCGCCTTCGTCCCTTCCTTTTCTTTTCATGTAAAATTCGTGCTCTTGCACGGCTTACACCTTTTTCTGGAAGCCGTTTAACTGCACCTTCATGAATTAGTTTCCGAATTTCCTCTCTGGTTATCGCTACTTCTACATAATCTATCCTTTCAGGATCTATCCACACTCGATTCTGTCCAACTTTCAGTATTTGCGCTGCCAGACGTCGCTGACTTTTAAGGCCCGTCATCGCTTTTGTGTCCTCCTCTTATGTTTCTTTGGCTTCCTTTGCTTAGGCTTCGGTTTTTCTTTTTCTGCCGCTTCCTTCTTTTTTTCCTTTTCCTCAGGTTTCTCTTCTTCCATCGTTCCTTTCTCTTCTTCTCTGACTGCTTTCTTGGCTTCTTTGAAATTCAGGATTTTTATCCTTCTGTTTCTCGCTTTTACAAGGATTTGAGCCCTTTTTCTCTTACCAACTGCGTGTGCAATTCTTATGGCTTGAGTTTCAGGGTTAACTTTTTCAAGTTCTTCAGCGTTATACACTAAAACTTCTTTGTAGCCTGACGGGTGAAGGTTCCTTGTAGCTTTTGGCCCTCTGTATCCAACGCTTACGGTGGGTGGCCAACCCTTGATTTTCCTTCGCATCTTATTATCTATTCCTCTTGGTCTACGCCAATTTTTCTTTAAGCGTTTGTACCGCCAGCTTTCCTGTCTAACAAATTCAGGTTTCTTCTTTTTTATGCGACTTCTTAGCTTCAACGCCTTTTCTGAGGCAGCTGTGCTTTGTTCTTTCATCGTCATTCTTCCATTCCCTCAGTTTTTTCATTGACGTATATGCCGTCTAGGAAGACACGGGGGTCCTTTCTTTTCACCTTGGTGCCTTGTTCAATGCTTGCTGCTGTTTGGGTTACATCTTCAAGATTTATGCCTTGAACGATTATGTCTTCACTTTGAACCTTAACTTGGACGTCGCCCATTACCTTGACCCTTCTTGGGCTTCGCTCACCTGTGAAATTTTCAATAAAAATGGTCTCGTTCTCAACTTTAACTGATATTGGAAAGTGCGAGAAAACTATTTTTAGTTTGCATGTGAAGCCCTTCCTAACTCCGGTAATCATGTTCTCGATATGCGAACAAATTGTCCCTACGAGGGCTGCCTCTTTTTTCCTTGGCCATTCAGCCCAAACACGAATGGTTTTTCCTTCGAGTTTGATTGAGATTGGAGCGTGAGAAAAGTCACGGGTTAATGTTCCCTTTTGACCTTTAACTGTGACTTTCCGTTCTTCTATTGATATCTCTACGTCATCTGGAATCTGAATGGTTTTAGAGACTTCTATAGATCGCATTTGAGGCACCTTTTCTAATAGGCGAGGGCTAGTAATCTACCTCCGATGTGTTTTTCCTTTGCCTCTTTGTGTGAGAGTACTCCCTTCGGAGTTGAGACAACTAATATGCCAACTTCTCTTGAAGGGAGGAATTTCTTTTCCCATTCTTCAAATTCGTCTACTTTAACTGAGAAGCGCGGTTTAATAGCTCCGCATTTGTTTATTCTTCCTAAAAGCTGAACCTTGAACTTTCCGGAGCGGCTATCATCAATGAATTCGAATTCTCCAATGTAGCCATTTAACTGTATAACCCTTAAAACTCTTCCCAAAAGTTTAGAGGCTGGGCTAATCATACATTCACGTTTGTTGCGCATCTCGTTGTTTATGATTGTTGTTA
>DAOVMU010000105.1 GCA_030630585.1 Candidatus Bathyarchaeota archaeon
AAGGCGTTCCGCAACTCAGCATAGTCGAGAGCGAACGAGTTATACATCACTTTTAACGCACCACTACACCACAAGTTAAAAATCATCTACACAGTCATGCACTTATAACACTTATGTATGTTCTAGAACAATATTCTATATTCAAAAACCTCATTCAAGCTGAAGGTAAAGGCTTTATAACCGCCTAAATCAAAAGGCCAACCCCAATTCGCGCGCGCTGAGTTTGGTCCAGGTGCTTCAGCCCTGCTTGAGCAGCACAAGATATGGAAGTTTATAGCTAAACCATGCGTCAATGTAGCGGAAGCCATTAAGGACGCCTTATCAAAGATGTAGTGCCAACGAAATGCAAGAGTGCTTTAGCTAGAAATATCAGCCCTTTTCTACATGGAGTATACGCGCTCTTCTAATCTGGCAAAAAGGTTTTTATTTGACATTTCTAATAATATTTGGCAGTGATATATGTGGCTGTCATTATAGGAAAAGCTGGGCGCTTTGTCCTTCCCAAGGAACTTCGTGAAAAGTTTCGGGTCAAAGAGGGTTCTAGACTGATTATCAGAGATTACGGTGGACGAATTATCCTTATTCCCGTTATGACTTATGATGAACCGACAGAGGCTTTGCATGGCAGCGTCCAACTGACGCGCCCTATTGAGAAACCCAAAGTAGTGGCTAGGGCGCATATCCGAAAGAAGTTGCTTGAGGATTTGGAATGAAGCATTTCGTAGACACAAACGTGTTCATTTACAGCATCACGGATCATCCTCGTTTTGGCGAGAAGGCTAAACGTATTCTTAAGCGCATAGAAGAAGGGGAAGAGGCAGTGACTACAACGCTTGTTCTATGTGAGATTTCATGGGTTTTGGAGGCTATGGGCAGGCAAGGTGACATCAAGTCTACTCTTGAAAAGATTCTTTCCTACAAAAATTTAGAGGTTGTAGGGTTTGAAACGGACGACCTCCTCGTAGGAGCGAATAACATGAGGCTTTACGGCATAGATTTTAACGATGGATTGAACGTGGCTGTCATGACTAAGATCGGCGTCTTGGAAGCATACTCAAATGATTCTAAGCATCTCGGAAAATTAGATTTTATAAAGCTTGTTTTTAAGTAGGATTTGGACGTTGCCTTAGGTGAAAAATTATGGGTGAACCTTAGAAAGCGTCAATGAAATGAAGAGTGCTTTGGCTAGAAAGGTCAGCGCTTTTCCGCATGGAGTATGCGTCATGGTTGAAAGAAGAAACTGACGAAACTAGTGGCGACGTTTTCGATGTTTTTGCGGTTAGATACGACAACTGGTATGACAAACCTTTTGGCAGATCGGCTTTCAACCTAGAGAAAGATTGTGTAGACTCTCTGTGCGAGAACACGCTGAGTCCTTCTCTCGAGGTAGGTGTCGGCACTGGAAGGTTTGCGGCAGCGTTTAAAATCGAGTGTGGAGTTGACAGGTCTGCGGGCGTGCTGAAATTCGCGAAGGAGAGAGGGATAACGGTTGTTAAGGGAGTGGGAGAACGGTTGCCGTTTGTTGACGAATGCTTTCACACAATTTTTATCATAGTTACCCTCTGTTTTGTTGACGAGCCTCTGAAGGTTTTGAAAGAAGCCTCCAGAGTGTTAAAAAATGATGGAAGCGTTGTACTTGGTTTAATACTAAAGGAAAGCCCTTGGGCGATCTTTTACAAGAAAAAGGGTGAAGTAGGCAACATCTTCTACAAAACTGCGAGGTTCTACAGCTTAAAAGAGTTAGAAGCTATGGTAAAAAAGGCTGGGCTTAGAATTATTGATGTATATTCTACAATATTTCAAAATCCAACAGAAAAACCACTGCGTTCTGAGTCTCCAAAAAAGGGATACTACAAGAATGCTGGATTTGTGACTATGAAAGCTGCAAAACTCAAATAAGCGGTCTCAGTGACTATTACAGTCTTTCCGGCAGAGTTCTTTCATGAATTTTGATAGCGGCTATCAGAAACAGCAAAGTGAAACCTGTCAAAGCTGCAAAATCCACAACAACCGAGTAATAACTGACTCCTTGAGTGCAGTAACTCGCCAAATCTGTGAAGTATGTCAACGGTGAAAAAGATGCGATAATCCGTCCCCAATCCGGCATTGCCGAGACTGGAATAAAGACTCCGCTGATGAAAACCAGTGGAAACTTAACTAGATTTGATATCATCATCACCGTTGAGGGAACGTCTGTCGGCGGATAAGCGGATAGAAGAATACCGAAGGATGCAAAGCAAAAAGCTGCCAAAATCATGCCTAAACAAAGAATCAGCAAGTTAGTTATGTTTACGCCGAAAACTAAACCGATGATCAGCGGAACAACAGAGATTAAAATGCCATAGACAAAGGAGGCTATGACATCGCCTATGAAAAGTGCCCAAGCGGAAACAGGGGTGGACACCAGCCTTTCTAACGTTCTGGATCTCGCTTCAAAAGGCACTATTGCTGGACCAATTGACATAGAAGCAAAGAAAATTGTCATTCCCAGAAGCCCAGTGAACAACTGTTGTATTGGCATGTTTCGACCGATGAAAAATGCTAGAAAAAGGAAAAAAGGCATGACAAGCCCAAAAATCACCACTGGCCCCCTTTTGTAATAAATACGGAGGTCTTTCTTAGCGATAGCGAATGCACGTTTCAGTTGTTCTAAGAATAAATATTCTGACATACTCAGTCCTCTTCGTGTTCCTTTATCAGCTTGATAAACACGTCTTCCAGCGTGGGCGCAAGCGTGTTAAAAGTAATAATTGTCAATCCTTTGGAACGAGCATAATCTATTAGGCTATTCATAACGCTGTGCGGTTCATCCGTGTACAACCTTATTTTGTCACCTATTTTCTTTACTTGCATTACATTGGGAATCTTAGATAACTCATTTGCCGACACGGGCTTGTTGAAGCTTACTTCCACAGATTTCAAACCACTGCTTTTCATTCTGAGATTTTCAGGACTGTCTATAGCTGCGATTTTTCCATGGTTTATTATGGCTATTCTGTCACAGAGTTGGTTTGCTTCTTCCATATTGTGAGTTGATAGAAAAACGGTTGTTCCATCTCTATTATACTGCCGGATAGTATCTCTGATGAGCCTCGCACTTTCCACATCTAAGCCGCTAGTGGGTTCATCAAGAAAGAGAACTTGCGGTTCAGTTAGCAAAGCCATGCACAAAATTAGTTTCTGCTTCATTCCTTTCGAAAAGCCTCTTGCAAGCTGATTTTTCCTCTCATAAAGCCCAAATTCCTTAAGCAGCCCCTCAGCTCTTTCCTGTCTTTTCTTTTTGGGAATTCCATATAATTCACCGATGAGCATGAGGTTTTGCCAAGCTGTGAGGTCAATGTAAGCGTTAGCCATTTCAGGAACGACACTCATGATTTGCTTCGCCTTCAAAGCTTGTTCAAGGATGTTGTAGCCCGTTATAGTTGCAGTTCCACCGTCTGGCTTTATCACTCCCGTCAATATGCGAATGGTTGTGGTTTTACCCGCTGCGTTTGGTCCTAAAAAACCAAAAATTTCCCCTTTTCTAACTTCAAAGTTGATGTGGTTCACTGCAGTGATTTCGCCGTAATTTTTGGTTAAGTCTTTGACTTCTATTGCGGGTTCCATGCGTGCCACTTACTTCTCTGAAGCTATTGCTAATGCACACTAATTAGGTTTAAGCTTGGAATGTTAACTGATTGTTATGATTTTTCCAGAGCCGACTTCGAGCTATTAGGGTGATAGCCATTCTGGAGTACAAGCGTTAGGAACAGCGTCTCTCCTTTGAATATATGGTTTAACATCAATTATCGGTGAGCCTTCAAAGGCGTCTAATCCCTTCACGGTTAAGACGCAGCCTTCAACTTTCATCAATTCTACAACGCATAAGCCTATCGGATTCGGTCTGGACGGGCTTCTGCAGGCGAAGACGCCGACTTTCACGTTGTCTGTGCGTGCTCTCGGAACAACCTGTAGTACGCTTCTCTCTTTTTCGTTGTCTCGTAGATGAATCCAGTAGAGAATTATTAGGTGAGAAAAACCATCAATATCTTTCAGTGCATCACAAAACTTTGGAAAAATCCGCACCTCAGCCTCTTCTTCACCCGCAACTTCAACAGTTCCAATAAATTCCAATTCACCTTTGCCACACATAATATCATCTTCTACATCTACTTTTTAATTGTGAAACTTAAAGCCTTTAAAGCGCAGGCTTCAACGCATCTGCCGCACAATATACAGTCAGTTGAACTTCCGATATCCTCTAACTTTGTTATTCCCATTCCACACGCCTCAAGGCAGACGTCGCATCTTTTACATTTCTCTTCATCCAAACTTATGTTCACTATGCTTACTTTGTTGAAGACTCCGGCGATGGCTCCCATCGGACACAGGTAGCGGCACCAGAAACGACTAATCAGCAAAGCCAAAATAAGTGTTAATGCAAGCGTGAACATATGAACGTAAAAGGGTTTACCGACCGAAATGCTTGGGTTAAGCAGACGGTAGGGTATGGCTGCGAAAAGAGAACCAGACGGACAGAACTTACAGAAAACCGTGTCTAAGGCAAGCCATGCCAAAGCAATCGTAAGGAACAAAATCCCATATTTGGCAAACCATTGGTTTCTGGTTTTGATTTGTCTTCTGCGGTTTGAATGACTAAGCAAGTCATGTAATGTTCCAAATGGACACGCCCAACCGCAAAACGCCCGCCCAAAGAGTGTCCCATAAACTCCAAGAGAACCAACGGTGAATAATGGAAGCTGACCGTCTTTGATGAAATTCTGAAGGATACCGATGGGACATCCGAAAGCTGCGAAAGGGCAACCGTCACAGTAAAGGAAGGGACACACGAAACCAGTTTGGAGAATGCGAGCAATGCCCAAGTTAGAAACTGCGAAAGCAGCAACCTGAGCAATCTTTCTCTTATTATTCAGCTTCACTTTTCAACGCCTAGCCTAAAGTCCTATGCATGAAGGACAGATAAGCTTGACGAATCTCTCAAGTATTATGGTGTACTCGCCTGAACCAAACACCGCTATTAAAGCAAACAAGACAAACAAAGTGAACTTGCATTTACGACCAAAATCTTGGTTCAAAACAATCAACCTCTTCTTGTTTATCAGCTCCCTAGCAGAGCATCTATCTCACCTGATAACGTTGATGCATCTATTATCCCTGATTCTCTAAAATGAACAGCACCGTTCTGATCAAGGATTACAAGTGTTGGAATGTACTCTACACTGTATTTGTCGAAGACCTTAACAGTATCCCTTGCAACTCTCCATGTCATGTCATAGTCCTGCTTGAACTGTCTAAGCTTCATAGCGCTGTCACCTGAAGAACCAACAGAGATAACCACCACTTCGCTACTGCTATACTTTTCATCGACTTGTGCCAAATGCGGAATCTCCTCTAAACAAGGCTTACACCAAGTCGCAAAACAATCCACAACCACAACCTTTCCTCTGAATTCGCCGAAGTCTGCATCAGTCAACGTGTAAAGAGAGGGCAGTCCACTATTTTCATTCGATGCTGGTTGCGTATTTTGCCACGCAGCATAACCCCCCGCTACTAACACGATCAAAGCCAAGAAGACAATGCCTAACAACTTGCCTGTGGACCATCCTCTGCTTTTTGTCGGTAACTTCATTGCGTTGGCTCCCATTTGCGCGTGGATATACGGTTCCACAAGAAGCGCCATTTTGGTGATTCTCATGCAAATGACTGCCAACTTTGCAATGTTGATGATACCCATTCTGCCCAAGACGACTGGCACCCC
>DAOVMU010000133.1 GCA_030630585.1 Candidatus Bathyarchaeota archaeon
CCTGCAGAGATGCAGCAGAGTCGCTTGGGCTTAACCCTAGTTATGGAAAAGCTAGATGGCTGGGAGAAGTATCATGTGGTATAAAGAGAAACCAAATACTTTAGAAATCATCCGCGCGCGCTAGTGTTTAAGGCTGCTGAGGCCACAATGTTGTGAATGCGAATTTCCCTCTTCTCAACCTTCAAGAGATTCTATCCTCATGTCATTCCCACGTTAAAAAAACACGTGAAACGATAACTATTTCGGTTTATTGTCTCGAGGGGCGTTCACCTTCTTGTAATGTTTTATCGCTTCCTCCCTTGATTTGGCAACCCCCGCCTGAATCATATAGTTTATCGCTTCGTCTGAAGGTTCTTCAGGCCACGCTTTGCCAATGTAATGATGTAGACGCTTTCCGCCTTTGTTGTGGTAGACAGCCCAATATGGCCCGTGGATGCGTTCTTTTCCTTTGCATCTACATTTTTTGTCACCGCATGAAAACATTTCAGGGGTCTTTCTTCCTAGGTTTCCACATTTCGGGCATATAACGAGTTGTCGCCGCGTCATATTCTCACCAAATGCACATAAGGCGTACTCTAATATTTAAACCTTATGTGCATCGGAATTTTCACCCCTAAAAAAAGAGTGGGAGTTGATCCAGTCGCTCAGGGAGAAACGGCTGGGTTGAATGGGCTTTCCGGTTTCTTCGGATTTGGTTGCTCCTTCATTAATGCAGCTAACGTAATATGTAAGGAAGTGATGCTCCATGTAATATTCTTCTTGGCTTTCCCAAACTGGGCTTTCAATGTTGAACTCTGTCAGGGAAGCAAGATATTTTTTGTTTTCGCTATACGTCAAAGAAAAGTCTATGAGTTGATAGTCGAGTTCATGCTGGTCACAGAACCTTCGCAGATGCCATAATTGCAGATGATTTAACTTTTTCACACTCCCAAAAAACATAGTTATGTTTTCATGTTCTGGAAAATAGGGGCATTCTAAGCCTAGTTCGCGGAGTATTTTGCATCTTTCCATGCAAATTTTGAGGGTTATTGGCTCGGTTTTTGCTCTAGTGTATTGACGCTGTTTAATGCGGTGTAGGGCTTCGTCTTTCCATCTTTTATTTAAAGGACAGCCAGGACATAATTTAGGTTCTTGAAAACTCAGTTGTTGCACCCCATTAAAAAAAGGAGGGAAATGAGTTTACTCATTTTTCATGTCTGATAATGAAAAGCGCGGTTTAGGCTTTATTGAAGCTTCAGCCATGATTTTATCTATGAACTCGATGATGCTCTTTTCACGTTCTTCACGTTTTCCTTCTGGAGCATAGAACGATATTTTGGAACAATGATTGCTTGTGAGATATACTTTCCTTTCAACATCGAAAGCCCACATATTTTGGTTTTTCTTATTAAAAAATACATGGTTCGCATAAAATCTGATGCAGTATTCATCGGTGTCAACATCTCTTATTCGGGTACCACTGATATTGATACAAACTCTTCCATGTTCCAAAGTCGTTACGGCATCTAGAGCTATTTTATATGCTAATTTTTGCAGAACCTTTTCATTTTGTTCAAAGCTGAAGCGACTTCTTGTGGTTGGCATTTTTCACCCCGAAAAAAAGGGAATTTAATTGTTTTTTTGTTTCAAGAACGTTTGGAAAGGAAACAGTTTTTGTTCAATCTCTTCAACTATTCTTTTAGCGTCAGTCTGCCACCATGGAATCCAGTCTCGCACCGGCTTACCGAACTCGTTTCTGTGAAAGAATTTCTTGAGATAGTCAACGGTTGGGTAGTGGTGGATCCAGCCGTATATATTGTAGTGGGCTATGCTTCCGCAGCAGCTGGTTAAGAATTCGTAAAAGTATTTTGAAAGGATAGGTCGGTAATACGTAGCGCTTGGAATTATTAATCCTGTGCCTGTTTTCATTAAGTGGGCTCCTTTTTTTATGGTGTTGCTGAGAAGTACTCCCTTCTTCATTATGGTTGTTAGGTTTTTCAAAATTTTCTTTTTGCTCCACACATTATTACCATTAACTAATATTGTTGCTTTCAAGTCGTACTCATCTATAACGTCTTGAATCTTCAATCTGGCTTCAGGCTCCTTCATCCGTGTTAGGTTGGGAATCCTGCTTAGGATCTCCTTCGCAGTTTCCTTTTCCTTCTTGTGTCCACGATATGATATTTTAAGCATGTTGCACCCCAAAAAGAAAAGGGAGTTATTTTTATATCATTTCTACATCGGTGGACCCACACCGTGGACAAACAACTGTTCTAGCTTTGCGAGGAGTATCTCTTAATGTAAATTCTTTCTGGCATTTTGGATTGCGGCAACGCCATTTAGACTATCTTTTCTCGGCATTGTTTTTCTCCTCAGTCTTTAATTCTGTGAAAGCTTTTGAAGAGAAAGCGTCACGTCTGATGGGCGACGGTTTCCAATAGAACTTTGACATGTCTGGAGGATTCCACCTGTTGCCAAGATCCCATAAGGAACTGGATGGACCGCTTAGTTTGATATCCAATTTGAGAGCATCTGCACAGATGATTGCATATGGATGATTGCTGAAAAGCGCCATGTTTACCAAGCACGCTCTGTAAATGGAAATACCTATGTCAATGCCGAACAGGATTAGAGGCGATTTTGGATAGGCTAATGTCGCGCCTAAGAGAAATCCTCCAGTTCCCACGCAAGGATCCAGATAAGTCAGAATTTTTGGCTCTGTTGGAATTTTCCCAAGATGACGTGGAAATCGCCTGAAATGGAGAAAATAATTTGCTGCATACTGACGAGTTTCTTCGTCAACCCAAGACTCTACCCTCATTTTTTCTGGACTGTTCCCCATCACTGCTCTAACCATGAATTCAACAATAGGACGAGGAGTCAAAAACTGTCCGAGAGCTTTGTTTCCTAAATTCTGTTCTACCATAACCATGCCTAGATGGTCCCAAGGTTTTGTTTTGGCTACTTCGTAATAACATTCGAATAAGTCTTGTTTGTTAATCCGTTTGTAAACGCTGTCATATCTTAATGGTAAGCCTTTGAAAAGTGCACAAGAACCCATGGAGCCCAAGATTAAGCGTTCTTTCTTGTTTTCAACTATCCATCTTGCAAGCAACTCAACCATTATTTCCCAGTTTCTACGCGCATAATGATGTAACTCTAGCTCTATCTCCTTCATAATAATGTACAAAGTCTTTTTCGGATCCCCTTTCTTATACTTGGCTACATTCACTTGGTGTAACAGTATGTCAAGATCGCTTCGTGATTCTAATTGATCGTTCAAATTTCACCCCAAAAAAAGGAGGGAGTAGATTGTAGGAGTTAGGCAGAGTTTATCACTGTCACTTTAACAATCTCTTTCTTATACGGCAAGTACCCTGGCATTACACTTTCCACTGCCTCGCTGATTTCTTTTTCAAGGTCTGCATTAGATTTTTCTGCTGCTTCAGGCAACAATTTCACTACTATGAAAGCCATTTTCTCAGGCATGTTTTTTCACCCCAAAAAAATTAGAAGATTAGCGCACGCGAGCTTATGTCTATAGGCGGCGACGATTCTAAGTCCCATTCTTCAAGAGCAAAGTAATAATCAACGAGGATTTCCACGTCAGCTCTAATTATTTTTTCAGCCCACGCCATTCTGTCCATTATGAAGCGAATTGTGTCTTGCGATGAGTGGCCGTAATATCCTATCTGGTAATTTTGTGGCTTGGGACACGTTTTGTATATGCCTTCCTCTTCGTAGATTTCAGGGAATCCTATCTCATTCTGCAAGTTTATCCACCATGGGCCTCGAGAGCCCCGGTATCGTTCCACTGACAGCTGTAACTCTACTTGGCATTGTTCGCATTTTCTAACGTGTTTGATGACCTCGATTTCAAATTGTAACTCCTGCAGGTGATACAGAGTTCTTAGCAGCTCTACTTCTTGCCATTTCCGATTACCTGTGCGATTTAGAAGTGCTGACAACTCAGCGCTTACCGGTACAGGTCCTTCTATCGCTTTCATATTTTCAGTTTTTTCTATCCGCTCCAGAAGAACATTTAATTCTTTAGACAAATTCCACCCCCAAAAAAAAGGATTTTTACGTAACAGCTTCTACCGTGAA
>DAOVMU010000142.1 GCA_030630585.1 Candidatus Bathyarchaeota archaeon
ACAAGGAGTACGATGCGCCGGGCATAGTAGGCTACGGAGTGTACACTTCAAAGTTCCGAATTCGAGAAAGAAACATAGAACGTTCAGTGCCCTTTATCGATGAAGACGCAATAACCGCTAGTGTTGAGGCAGGAAAACTTGCCCTAATCCATTCCAGAGTTAACAGCTCACTCGTGGGCAAAGTTTACGTAGGTTCTGAATCTAATCCATACGCCGTTAAGCCCATAGCCTCAAAAGTCGCACAAGTTCTAAAACTCGGCGAAGAAGACGGAGACGTGCAAGGAGTTGATGCCGTAGACACAGAATTTGCATGCAAAGCTGCAACAAGCATGTTCAAAGACGCAGCCTCGCTCGTGGGTTACCCAAAATCAAACATTCAATACGCCATGGTAATAGCTGCAGATAATTCGCAAGCTGCTCCCAGAGACAGCCTTGGAGGAGAACTAGACCTATTCGTCGGATACGGCGGATGCGCTTATATATTTGGGAAAAACGACGTCATAGCGGAAATTGAAGGATGGTATTCATGTACTTCCGACACACCTGACTTCTGGAGAAGAGATGGAGAACCTTACCCGATGCACGGTGGAAGATTCACTGGAGACCCAGCCTACTTTAAGCACGTTAAAAAAGCAGCTAAGAAATTGATGGGACAGCTTAACCTAGAAGTTAAAGACATTAGTTATTTTATTGCCCATCAGCCGAACGTTAGGTTTCCAGTAAGAGTTGCAAAAGAGCTTGGGTTCAAGGAAGAACACTATTTACCATCACTTCAAGTAGCTAAATTCGGCAACACATACTCAGGCTCCTCACCAGTGGGCTTAGCAGCCACTTTAGACATAGCCAAACCAGACGAACGCATCTTAATCGTAAGTTACGGCTCAGGAGCTGGAAGCGACGCCTACTCATTCATAACCACAAGCCAAATATCAGACAAAAGACAACACCAAAAACTGACAGTAAAATACCAAGCGGAGAACCCATTCATAGAATATGTAAATTATACAACATATAGGCGACTGAAACTTGGAATGTAACAAACTGTTGGTAAACGTGCAAAAACCACGTAAACACGGAGTATAAAACATTGTTTGCTTATGGAATATTCAAAGTCATATACTCACCTGTTAAAGCCTTCAAAGAAATCATTCAAAACCCAAAATACACTGGGCCAATGTTAATAATGGTTCTGTTTGTGTTGGCGAACACGGGATTTGGTTACGTATTTATGTCTAAGGCTTACTTTGACCAGACGATGCCGCCAGCATCAAAATTAGATGAATGGACACAGAACTGTACACTGTGGACATCTAACGTCGGCATCCCCAAATGCAATGAGGATCACATAAGCGGTCTTTACTACGGAAACCGCAGTATGGAATTCACAGTAGTCAATGGTTCTCAAATTTGGATGCGGCTCAACATAACAGATACTCTGAGTTTAGGTTCAGATGGTTACAGAGACTTGTCCTTTCGAGTGAAATGGATTCGAACAGATGAAACTGAACCAACGAATGTGACTATACGTTTATTCTCAACTTCCTCAGATTATTTCTATTATGATTTAACAAGGAATTTTACTGAATCAGGCAATAATGTCTGGAATAACTTGACAATTCCATTGGGACATCAGAATGAAAAATGGAAGAACAACAGTGTTAAAGCGGAATGGAGCAACATCAACGGTTTAGAGTTAAGCTTTGCGTTGCCATCTCCCTTGAACACAACTGTGTTAATTGATGGATTGTTTTTCCATGGAATTTTCAAACCTGTAACTGAGATTGCAAGCGGATACCTGTTTAACTATCCTCTGATCGCTTTCATGCAGTTTACAATCCAATGGGTTGTTCTCGGCGGTTCACTCTACATATTCTGCAAGATTTTTAGGGCAGATGCTGTCTGGAAAGTCTTGCTTATCGTGGCAGGATTTGCTCTTATCACATTTTTTGTTCAAACGATAATAAACACTACAACACTTGCTGCTTCGCCTGAAATTTATTACCCATTAAAAGCGTTAGGTGGTGTCCACGGAGAAGCAGATGCAGTATATAATCAAATTCTCGAACAAACTCAATTTCAGTTCATAGGTTACGTCGAAAACGCCATGTATGTTTGGACTACAGTATTATGTGCAATTGCCGTTCGCCTGCTATACAATTTTTCATGGATCAAAAGCTCACTTGTGGCTGCTATAGCTAATGCAGTGTATTTCTTGATCATAAAAGTTGTACTTCCTTTATTCCTTTACTAGCTTAATCAGGTTAGCCATGGCTTAAGTTTGGATTAGAGTTTAAGATTGAGTTCTGCATTTTTGTGAGAAAAGTTAAATACGCTAGAGTTTTTCAATTTTCCGTCGAAGTGTACTAATGAGAGGTATACTTGAAGTCTGCGAAGTTAAGATAAGTTACCGTATGGGTAAAGTTGCTGTTCCTGCTTTGCATGGGGTAAGTTTCAAAGTTGAAGAAGGGGAGTTTTTAACCATTTTCGCACAAGCTATGCAGCCGCAACAGCAAAGATCAGGTTTCCAGGCTCCTGAAACTTAGAAAGTGACTATAAACCCTGCGTTCTCACTGGAATGGACAACAGTGGGCTTTATTTTCGCCGTAGTTATATGCATAGTCTTTGGCTTGTATCCAGCGAGGAAAGCAGCGAAACTGGAACCTGTTGAAGCATTACGTTACGAATAGACATCTAGCAAGATTTATATGATGGAACGGCTTTTCTGCATGTAGCCAGTCTTCCTCCCAGAACATGTGTTACTGATGTAACACTGATGTTTTGTTGGAGAGGCTGGTTCCGCGATAAGGACGAAAACATGATATGGGAAGAAGGCTACCAGATAAAACAAGAAACGCTAAAAGGAAACTTAGAAGACGTGGAAGTAAAAAGCGGTATCGCCCAAGCAAACCATTTTTGCAGAAAGCGCCGATTTGGAAAAGTCAAGAATTGGAAGTTGTTGTTAATGATATTGGAAGCAGAGGCGACGGAATAGCACGAATACATGGCTATATGATTTTTGTACCCGGAGGCAAGATGGGGGAACGCGTTAAGGTTAAAATTAAATCAGTTGGAGGCAAATTCGCTGTCGCGGAAAGGATAACATGAACAAGGAGGATGAAAAATGGAAATAAAGGATTTGCGGAACGGAATGAAAAGTGTAACTGTTGAAGGCAAAGTCTTGGAAAAAGGTGAGACACGTGAGGTCCACTCCAGATTCGGAGACAAAACGTTCAATGTGGCAACAGCCATCATCAGCGACGAAACAGGCACAATAAAACTGACATTATGGAACGAACAGATCAACACAGTAAACGTTGACGACAAGGTTAAAGTGGAAAACGGATACATCACAAGCTTCAGAGGAGAAATCCAGCTAAACATAGGAAGATATGGAGAACTCACAGTTGAGTAAAACAACTAACAAAACAAGAACATATAAATAAAACAAATTTTATGGAGATGAGAGGTGAAACACATGGAAGAAAGAAGAGGTTTCGGCAGAGGAAACAGATTCGCCCCAAAACCAGTTGAAATGGGAAAAGAGTATGAAGTTGACATTCAAGAAACAAGCCGCAGAGGAGAAGGCATAGCCCGAATAGAAGGTTTAGTAACCTTCATACCAAACACAAA
>DAOVMU010000047.1 GCA_030630585.1 Candidatus Bathyarchaeota archaeon
CGCATCTCGTTGTTTATGATTGTTGTTAAACCGTTTGCTAAAGTGTCCATTTCATCTTCCTCACTACTCGTACTTCTGGAAACCGAGTTTCTTTGCCACTTCTCTAAAACATTGTCGGCATAGATATAAATTGTATCGTCGAATAATAGATCCGCAGGACCCGCATCTGACGCATCGTCTTGTTCCTCGGCCATACTTTCGTTCTTTCTTAGGTTTCTTTTTGCCCACAGCTATCTCTCTCCATTAACTACACTACTTCAAGTCCCAAGGAATCTCTAACGAACACTACAGCTTCCCCCATGGTTAAGATGTGTTTGGAACCGATTTTCGCTTTTCCTCTACGCCTTTTTCTCACTCGATATCCGGGTCGACTGAAGGAAACGGAGATATCCATACCGAATATGCCAATTTCAGGTTCGTACTTTACTCCTGGAATTTCGATGTGTTCTTTTATGCCAAAGGAGAAGTTACCATACTTGTCGAAGCATTTCTGGGAGATTTTATTGTCAATAACAGGCAAGACTTTTTTCAGAAATTCTGTGGCTCTCTGTTTTCTAAGTGTTACAACGCATGCTATAGGTTCGCCTTTTCTTATTCCAAACTCTCTAATGGTTTGCTTAGCCTTTCTTTTGCATGGATTTTGACTTGTTAACTCTTTCAGGACTTGCGCGGCTTTTTCTAGAGGTTCCCCTGACTTTCCAACACTGATGTTGACGGCAACCTTTTCGATTCTCGGTTTAAGCATGGGGTTTTCTTCCCATTTCTTTGGCAGTTCGTCTTCAGACAATTTGAGCTGCCTCCGGCAGGGATATTAATGACTGTTCTTTGCCTATTGCGAAAACAAAGTTCAAAATTGTTTGGTAACGGTTTCCTTTTTTATCTTCAATTGTTACAAGGGCGTTCCTACGTTTCTTTCCTTTCGTTTCTTCGATTTCAATTATATTACCATATTTTCCGGTGTTTTTCCCGCTTGTTATTATCGCAAAATCGTTTTCTTTCATTTCTATTTGTTCGAGAATTTGTCTTTCCGGCAAGCTTATTTTCACAGTATCTAAGCTCTTGTATGTGTCCTCTTGTGGATTCTTCAGGTCAGCAACCTTCACTATTATGTTTGATCCGTCATGTAGATGGAGTTGTATATGCCCGTTTTTAACAACTTTTTTGTTTTCTATTCTGCACAGTTTGAAGTTTGATTCTTCTTTACTGATTGGATGGAGGATTAAACCCTTGCGAGAGGACACTATGCGAAAGGACTTGTCAATGTCTGGTAGGGAAATGACATCCATTAGACCTAATGGGAAGTCGTCTTCTCGCCTGACTTTGCCATCAACATAAACCTTTCCTTGCAAAACTATTGTTTCAGCCTCTTTCCTTGTTTTAGCAAACCCAAGAATGTCACGTAAAACTATGGCTATAGGTAAACAGTTTTTGAGAGAATGCGGCCCAGGGGAAGGCTTTACAACCCAAGGGAACTCTTTCCTATGGATTGGCCAGAACCTAGGGGCTGGCTTACGTTTTAACCCAGTGGATCCTCCTTTTCTAGCCAAATCATTTTCCTCCCTTAGTTTTCTTGGTTGTCTTACGTTTCGCCCTTGCTTTCTTCGTTTTAGGTTTCTCTTCCTTTTTAGTCTCTCTAGTTTTCTTTTTGCTCGATCTTTTCCCTTTTTTGGGTTTTTCCGATTTTTCTTCTACTTTCTTCTTTCTTTTTTTTGTTTTCTTTTTCAGCACTTTCTTTTTTACAACTTCTTCTACTTTAGCAATTTCTTCTGAAGGAGGTTTCTCTGGAACCTCCTCCATTGCTTTGCGAGTCTTGCTTTTCCTTTCCAAAACTTGCTTTCGCCATTTATCCTCAAGATTCAAATTCGCTATCATAACCTTGGAAGGGTGAATGGGAACGGATATTGTCGTTCCGTCAACTTTTTCTCGTGTTAACCCTTCAATGTAAATCCTGTATTTTCTTCTATCTACGCGGGTGACTTTCCCTTCGAACCCTTTATGATCGCCTCGCATTATGCGAACTGTATCTCCACTTCTAACTGGTAGGCTTCTCACTTGACGTGAAGCTTTTAGCTCTGGTGAAAGAGGCGCTGCAAAATGTTTGTAGCGTATATGGTTTGGTGCTTGGAAAAGCATCTTTCTTTGTTTTGTTGGTTTTGTTACAGGTTTTGTTGCTTGCATGTTATTTCTCCTATACTATTATGCTCGCTGCACTTGCTATTCTTGGCCATCTTTCAGCAGCCTCCTTTGCCACTGGTCCCCGAACTTCTGATCCCTTCATTTCTCCATCTGGGGTTATTATCACCGCAGCGTTATCTTCGAATTGAGCCCAGATGCCCTCAGCCCTTCGGTAGGGCTTTCTTTGTCTTACAACTACCGCCTGAAAAATTTTTTTTCTCATGTCTGGTGTTCCACGTCTAACCGAAACAGTTATTCTATCGCCTACTGCGGCTGACGGAAGACGTCGTAAACGTCCTTTATAACCTATAACTTGGATTAGCCTTAGTTCTTTTGCCCCAGAGTTGTCTGCACATTTCAGGACTGCGCCAACAGGCAGTCCTCTTGAGATTTTTGGTTTTTGCCCAATCATTCCCTTCGCAATCAGAGCCCTCATCTTCGCCTTTGCAGCCATTTCAGGTCTCCTCCAGCTTTTTAACGACGACGAATGATACTGTTTTGCTTATCGGGCGGCATTCAGCTATTTTAACGCGGTTTCCTTCCTTTGCATTTATGCATGGTGGATTGTGGCATGAGATGTGGCTGTGTCTTCTCTCATATCTCTTAAACTTTGAAACATAATTGAGATAGGCACGTTTGACTATGACTGTTTTATCCATTTTGGCGCTAACAACCAAGCCGTCTAAGACGCGTCCCCTTGTCGAGAGATCACCGTGAAAAGGACAGTTTCTATCGTCACATGCTTTCTTAGGCTTTTTGAAGGCTAGTGACATCACCATAGCCTCCTAACACGTTTTTTAAGACGATCTTCTGGTTGTCTCACAAGGAGTTTACCGTCAATTTCAACGGTTGTTCCGTCAGAAAACATGAAGTGAAAAACAGCTGAATCCTTTACTATTCTTTTTCTTTCCCCCTCGTGCAAAATTACAAACGTGTTCCGTGTTTCATCTATAATCTTGCCAGAGATTCCCACATATCCTTGGTGTCTGCTTTCTGCAACTTTTGCTTCAGTTCCAATGAATTCGTAACGGGTCACATTTGGAGTTATCTTCATTTCCTTTTCTTCCCTTCAATCTTCTCTTCTGCAAGTCCAAGTTTTTGTTCGTGTTCAATGGTTAGTAATCGTGCAATTGTTTTATGTATCTCCTTTATCCTAGCTGGATTTTCTATTGTTCCCCCCGCTTTTATCATCGTTTTTAATCTGAGAAGCTCTGTTCGAAGCTCGTTGAGTCTTTTCATCCGTCCTTCAGAGGACATATCACGTATTTCCTTAACTCGCAATATTGGCATTTACTTGGCTGCCTCCTCCTCGCCTGTTTCTTTAAGCTCTTCTTTAGTTGTGTCTTCAAGTGCCTCTTTTTCTGTTTCTTCCTCCGGAACGCTTTCAACTGTCTTGATTCTATCTGGGAACTCTGCGTCCGGAGGCATTATCTTGACTTTCACGCCAAGCACGCCAGGTTTTAGTTGAACGTGAACTTCGGCTTTCCGCGTGTATTTTAATGCTGGATATCCACATTTCGGTAAGTACCCAGCTTTGAATTTTTCATATCTTGACCTATCTGTTCTCAGTTTTCCACTTATGGTTATTTCCACGCCGAGGGCTCCAGCTTCCATAACTCGGTTTAGCGCCCAATATCCTGAACGTCTAAAATGTATGCCTCTCTGCAGAGCTGATGCTATGCGAGAGGCAACCACATAAGCGTTTAATTCTGGGAACTCCATTTCAGAAACAGAAATTTGAGGGTTTGGAACCTGAAATTTCTCTTCTAATATTTTTGCGAGGTCTCTTATTGTCACTCCACCTCGACCTATTACTAAGCCTGGCCGCATGGCGTAAATCACTATGTGCGTTCCCAAGGGAGTCTTTGACATGTTCACTCCGCCATAACCCGCCCTTATAAGCTCTTTTTGGAGGAACTCGTCTATTTCATTCTTCTTTATGGATTCTAATATGAAATGTTTGACAACTGACATCACAATTCCTCTCCTGTTTCTGGTCGTTCTTCTAAGGCTACTTCAATATGGCATAGAGTCTCAAATTTTGGTGAGGCTCTTCCAAAAGCTCTCGGCATGTACCGCTTAATTTTCATGCCGGGATACGCTGATGCATGAATTATGCGTAGCCTTTCGGTGTCTAAGCCTTTATATTCAGCGTTGGCCTCTGCCCCCTCAAGTACTTTCAGAATATGTTTTGCTGCTTTTACAGGGTATCTACCTGCAAAAGCCTTTTCCAGTCCATGGCGGTGTCCACCCTTCTTTTTGAATCTTCTGAAGGGAACAGGCCTCTTCTTAACCATAACATCCTCAAGATAACGCTTAGCTTGGATGAGCTTCATACCTTTAATCGTTTTGCATATTTCTCGGGCTGATTTATGGGATACTCTAAGCTCTCTTCCGCTTGCTTTAACGGTTTTTTCAGGGTCCAATTCCCCTTCAGTTATAGAGTATCCCCATTTTGGCACTTTACAGCCTCTCCATTTGTGCAATTGAACAGCAGTATAGTGATTTATATGGCTTTCCATAAGTGTGAACGGTTTTCAGACTACTTTGCGTTTCCTAAATAGAAGTAGACCTCTTAGTTTTTAACTTGGCTTTTCTTGGCAATTTTCTCTCTGCAGAACCCTATGAAGAACGCCTATACCGTTCAAGCGCTCATGCTAACCCTCAAGTCTTTCACCTAGCATACGCTCGATAGAGAAAAAAGGGGAAGCGCGAAGGTATATCTATTTGTCTAGGGTTCAAATCTCCACAACCCCATTAGAAAGAATCAGCGCACAGGGGAGACTTGTTGAGAGTTTTCCATTTCTGTTTCTTGAATATTTAACCAAGTACTCTCGAGTAAAATATTCAAATCTAGGCTTTAACTAGTTCAGAGCTCCATTCACGCTATGTGTGACTTTAGCGTTCAATTCGTCTTCTTCAAAATTTGCCACGCACCCGTAGCGTCGCTATCATGAACAAAGGGATTTATCAGAGCAAGTAAGAGCTTCGCTAAAGAAAGCTCAGATACTGTGGACAAAACTCAACTATGCCGACTAGAGAATTATTAACCTAGTTCCTATGAGGGAATCTAAAGGCTAGAGACAAAACCTCTGACATTGATACAACATAGAGAATGACCATGCAATCGCAATGAGAACAAGGACAAGCGCACGTAATAGGCTGGCAAATCCAAGGTAATAGCAACACTCATGAACGGTTGTTAGGCGGTCAATACCACAAGATTGTTGAAGATACAACCAGCCAAACTCTTTTTAAGATATTAATTTGCGCTTCTCTTACCATATACTGCAGTTAAGACGCTTTTCCAACGATCGGTATAAACAGTTCGGCTTGTCCAAATCTCACAGAAACACATGTATGCAACAAGCGTGCGCCACGCTTCGAGAGAAAACACAACAGAAAAGCCTGAGCTTCATTAAGCCTCAATGATTAGAAATATTAATGGCTTCTGTGCTTACGTAGTATTCAAACCTTTAGGAAGCTGGTTGGATGTCGAAACTCCAAGAGTCCATCAAGTTGGGCGAGTTCAGAGTTCTTGAGGAGACGTTAAGCGTAGATGATACTAAGGAAATGCCAACACCAATAAGAGCAAAATACGTCCTTGAAGATAATGTAGTTTACCTGTACAAGGATAATGGAACAAAGGAAAGAATCGGTAGCTTAGAGTATTGGAACAGGGTAAAAAAATTCAGAACAGATAAACGAGCGCAACTCAGTACAACTATCGAACATGCAAAAGACCTATTAAGCTGCGGTCTTTGTGATCAACACAAGAATTCCACGGCATTGTTAAACATAGTTCTAACGAACAGATGTAACTTGAGATGTTGGTACTGTTTCTTTTACGCTGAGAAGACTGGTTTCGTTTATGAACCAACGATGGTAGAAATTAGAAAGATGATCAATGCTGCTATAAGGCTTAACGGATATGCACCGCCAATCCAACTCACCGGTGGAGAACCTACTCTGAGGGAAGACCTATCAGAGATAATTAAATTATGTAGAAATGTGGGTTCGTCCCACGTGCAACTGAACATAAACTCTGTGGAACCAGGAGTAGGGTATTACTTGGATCCTGAGACTGCTGTAAAGAAAGTGAGAAAATGGAAAGAGGCTGGTCTGAATACAATATACACTTCTTTTGATGGAATAGATCCTAAGATCAATTTCAAAAATCACTATGAAACTCCTTTCGCTTTAGAAGCATACTCGAAAGCTGGTATAAACAGCACAGTTCTAGTGCCTACAGTTTTCAAAGAAAATCTAAGAGAGGTTCCGAAAATAGTGAAGTTTGCAGCCATGCATACTGACAAGGGGATAAAAGGTGTCAATTTCCAACCAATTTCAATCGTTGGCAGTACTCCTAAAGAAAGAGAAAAACTCAGGGTTACTCAGTCAGATGTTTTAGATGAGTTAAAGGTTTTTGGTTTGAAAATTGATGATTGGTATCCCATTCCAGCTGTAGATGTACTTGCTGATATTGTAGGTGGGGACAAAAATCATGTTCATTTTTATAACAACGAAAAATGTGGTGTTGCCTCATACGCGTATGTAGATGGCGATAAGCTGCATTCAATCACTGATTTCGTTGATGCCGATAAATTCTTAGAGGATTTAGACAAAATTGACAGAAGCGTTCTACATAAGGCAAGTTTTGCCTTAAGTCTAGTGCCCAAAATGATACAGACAAGAGACCTGAGGAAGTCTTTGGCAAAAAAGATACATAAGTATATAATTAAAGACGAATTGCCAAATGGTGTTAGAATTTCTAATATGCTCGATGAGATAATAGAAAAAGGAAATTACTCTGCTCTAGGCGAATTCCATCAACACTTCCTGTTCTTTGGTATGATGCACTTCATGGATCCTTATAACTATGACATAAACAGAGTTCAGAGGTGTTGCATACATTACGGTTCACCAGATGGAAGGATTATACCTTTCTGCACTTACAATGTTTTTCCAAATGTCTACAGAGATGTCATACTGAAGGAAAACAGAATTAAGGATACAAACCTAGAAAACAAGTTGAAGAAGGAAGAAAAGAAAAAGTCAAGGTATGTTGCTGAGTTCAGGCATAAAATAGGAGAAGTAAAGAACTCTGATGTTTACAAGTCATACTATAGAGGACTGCTGTAAGTGTCCAATTGGTTAGATAATACTTGATCACCAGAGCATCTTCACAGTTCAAGACACGCCTTATGGGCGAAGTAGTAGCATTTCTATAAACCTGTAATCTAGCATGTGAATGTTAACGAGTCAGTCATTTCTTTATAACTTAGAAAATAACCAAAGTTGACTGGGCCAAGATATCAGTGAACAGAAAATGCTGTTACATTCTCTTCATTAACCGATTTATTATCGTCAGTTTCTGGATTTCAGTTGTGCCTTCATATATTTCCGTTATTTTCGCACAGCGGTGGAACCGTTCAACATGGTAGTCTGCCAGATATCCGTACCCACCGTGAATTTGAATTGCCTCATCTGTAACTTCCATTGCGGCTCTGCCGGCAAATGCCTTCGCCATAGAAGTTGCCAGCGAGTCGGGGTTTCCTTGGTCGTACAACCAAGCTGCTTTATAGGTTAGCATTCTTGCAGCTTCAATTTTGATTGCCATGTCAGCCAATTTGAAGGATACTCCTTGAAACTTGATGATGGGCGAGTCGAATTGTTTTCTGGTTCTGGCGTATTGGAAAGCACGTTCGAAGGCTCCCTGAGCCATGCCAACAGCTTGGGCAGCAACTGTAATTCTTGTTCCGTCGAAAAGTTCAAGGGCGTAATAGAAGCCTTTGTTTAGTTCGCCTACGAGATTGTTTTCTGGCACTTTGACATCGCTTAGTGAGAGGGAGCCTGTAACGCATGGTTTGATGCCCATTTTGCCGTGGAGTTGTGCTGTTTCAAAACCTGGTGTTCCTTTCTCGATGAGGAATGTGCTTTGACCTTTATGCGAAGGTGTGATGTTCGGGTCTGTTTGGCAAAGCACTATGAACGTGTTTGCTATCGGGGCGTTTGTTATGAATTGTTTGTCACCGTTAATGATCCATTTGTTTCCACTTTTTTCAGCTTTTGTGTCCATGCGTGTTATGTCGCTTCCATGTTCAGGCTCCGTGACGGCTGCGGCACAGATTTCGTCTCCTCTCGCTAACGGTGGAATATACTTTTTCTTCTGCTCTTCGGTTCCATGTTTTAATAGGATGTCTGGAACCATCAGGATTCCAAGTGACATTGCAGCTCCAAGTCCCGGGTCTACCCTGCACATCTCCTCAACTGCTATGCAATCCTCCAAGAGGCCATATCCTTGTCCATTATACTCTTCAGGGATCCTCAAGCTTGTGAATCCTAGTTTAGCTGCCTTTTTATAGAGTTCTATTGGAAATTCTTCTTTCTCGCCCAACTCTAGAGCTAGTTCCGGTGTGAACTCTTTTTCGCAGAATTCTCTAACAGCGTTTTTGATTTCCTTCTGTTCCTCTTCTAACTCAAAACGCACTTGTCTTCTCTCCTTCTCAACCCAGAACTATGCCTTTCGCCCCTTCAATTCATATATTTTGCTCTTCAGCGGAGGCACTATTTTGAATAGATCTTCAACAACGCCGTAGTCGGAGAAGTTGAATATTGGAGCGTTAGGATCCTTATTTACAGCTATGATTAGGTCAGAGTTCTTCATTCCTAAAACATGTTGAAAAGCTCCGCTTATTCCAAGGGCAATGTAGAGTTTCGGCTTTACAGTTTTTCCAGAACTGCCTACTTGACGATCGTTAGAAAGCCATCCCTTATCAACTATTGGACGCGAACAGCCAAGTACGCCTCCAAGGCTAGTCGCCAATTCCTTTACCGCGGGCATGTTGCTTTCATCCTTTATTCCACGTCCAATACAAATCAGCACGTCAGCCGCTGTTATGTCAACCCCACCTGGAGGAGGCATAGCATACTCGATAAAACGCTTCCTAGTTATTTCCCCTGTGAGCGAGCAGTGTTTTTCTATGATTTGTCCATTCAGGGCTGATTTTTGAGCTGTGAATGCTGCTTGACGAACAGTAACAATGTAGCTTTCAGCTTTGTGAACTGTTGCCTCAACGTTTACTTTGCCTCCGTACATTTGCCTGGTTATAACTAGTGTTTTATCTTCAAACCTCAGGTTTATGCAGTCTGTTGCAAGGGGCAGTTTCAGAGCAGCTGCGAGGCTTGGGGCTAAATCCACTCCGAAAGATGTGTGCCCTATCATTGTTAGTAGTGGCTTGTGTTCGCTAATGAGATTTGATAGCACTTCCTTGTAGGGTTCAGAGTTGAAGTTCTCCAA
>DAOVMU010000008.1 GCA_030630585.1 Candidatus Bathyarchaeota archaeon
CACCCTTCGTTGACGCTACAGGACATAGAAGTGCCCAGCTTTTCGGTTCAATAGCTTGGGATCCATACCAGACTGGTGGTTTGGGAACACCTGAACATCAAAGGGTCACCGCTGGAGATGTGCACAGAGCGTCTCTTGGCATATTATACATCGATGAGATAAAGAATCTCAGCCCAGAAGAGGCTGTAACTCTTCTAACGGTGCTTGAGGATGGACAGCTTTCAATAACCGTGAGAGATCGATTGCATGGCGGAGGCACAGCTGCAATGGCTGTCTCAACGGAGCCTGTACATACCATAACATTTCTGGTTGGAGCTGGAAACTTTGATACCATAAGCAAGATTCATCCAGCCCTCATGGACCGCATTTACGGCTATGGTAAAGTTGTCAGAATGAATAATGACATGCCTAACACCTTGGAAAACAAACGTAAGTATGTGCAGTACATAGCACAGGAAATTAAACGTTTTAATCTTATGCCATTCACCAGAGACGCATGCAAAGAAATTGTAGAAGAAGGCAGGCGAAGAAGCAACAAAAAAGATGCTTTAACAACAAGATTTAGACCCTTGATTTCAATTATTAAGACAGCTGCAACCCTTGCAATGAATGAGGGATGCAAATTTGTCGAAAGAAGACATGTTCGGGAAGCCATAGAAAACCACTGTAAAACAATCCAGCGACAAATATTAGAACATGAAATAAACGAGAGAGGTAAACTGCTGGACATCAAGCCTAAAGGAGTCAAACTCGGTCAAATACACGGTTTAGCTGTTGTCAAGGACCCCTACAGCGGGGAAATGACCGGTAGCGTCTTGTGCGTAAAAGCTCACATGACTAAGAGAAGCGAACTTCCAAGAAGCTATCCTCTTAAGGGTTACTACAATGTCACTGGGGTAGCTAAAGGTCAAAGCTTCATCGCAGATAGCATAGCAAAAGTTAGAAGCGTGATACTGCAAAAATACAGGGTTGATATAGCGCAGGACTATCTAACGCACATTGACTTCGCTCAGTCCTACGGTGTGGATGGTCCATCTGCAGGTGTGACGATGGCAGTATTGCTTTGCTCACGTATTGAAGGAAAGCTGGTAAGGCAGGATGTGGCTGTCACTGGAGAAATAAACCTTGGTGTTGGAAATTCTATTCAAATAACGGCTGTGGGTGGAGTTTACGAGAAGATTAAGGCTGCTGAGGCTTGGGGATTCAAGAAAGTGGTGATTCCTAAAAAGAATTATGAGCATTCCATTGACGTTGGAGACTATGGAATTGAAGTGGTGCCCGCAGCAACCTTAGATGACTACTTAAAAGAATGCTTAGTCGAAAAGCCAATGCTCAAAGTTCCAGTTCAAACTTATAAGCGTAGGAAACCCTAAGTTTTTTTTAGGTTCAAAGGAAATCCAAGCTAAAATCCGTTTGTAACACTCCTTTACAGTAGGAGAATTGTTAATGGTTAGGGAAGTTGATAAGGCTGAGATTCGCAGATGGCGTAGAAGGGGCTTTTACAGCGAGACTGTTCTTGTAAAGCTTCTGGAAAAGAATGGATACAATGCTGTTCGCGTTCCAGTTAGTAATCCAAGTCTCAGTCCCTTGCCAGATGTTATAGCCAGAAAAGACTTGCACGTTTATGCTTTTGAAGTTAAAAATGCCAGGTACTACGCCTATTTCCCAAGAAAACAAGTTGAAAAACTTTTCAGGTTCCTCGACGAACTCGTACCAACACCAAACCAGTACAAACATGCAATACTCGCCGCTCACTTGGGAAAAAAATGGCTTTTCAAGCAGATAGACTGGAAGAAGTGGGAGAAAAATAAACTGCCACAAAAGGAGAGAATCATAAAGCGGGACAGAGGAAACTTCGAACTAAAAAAAGCAAGTCAATAGTAAACATGGACAAAACTGTGGTCTCAATTTCCCTTTTATTCAAACCCTATCAAATCGGCGATGTTAACGTTGAGACCTTGAAGGGCTCAGGCGAAACGAATTTAAGTTTTCACTACATTTGTAAAAGCACTTCTGTAGGTGAAGATTTATGGCTGAAATGGTTCAAGGAGTAATACTGAATTATCGAATAGGCCCAAGAACTCAGAAGCCTAAAGAGTGCATAATCAGGTTCGCACACATAGCTTCTGTTTCTGAAGCAGGCAGACTTGTTGGACGAAAAGTTTCTTGGAAGGGCAAAAAGAATAAGATTATTGGGAAAATTGTGGCTTTGCATGGCAAGAAAGGCTTGGTTAGGGCAAGGTTTAGAAAAGGCGTCCCCGGTCAAGCTATAGGAACAACCGTTCAATTAGTTGGTTAGATCCATCTTGGAAAAATGTTTCAACGAACCCACGTAAGCTGGCAGCTGAGTTATGAAATCTTGTAGTTGAAGCACAGAAACGACGGGCACTTTCTTATAGAATTTAAATCTGGCAGGGACAAGGGATAAAATAGCTGGGACTAACTTAGCTTTACTCCACAAAGCACATCCAATTTTTTCGGCGAGTCTTGGCAATGATTCAGATAGGGCGTACGTTCTCTCAACTTGTTCCTCGACAATTCTCTTTATTGTAGATGGGTACATTCCGTGATGCCAATGTTTGCAATCTGCACACACAACTATTAGTTTTTTACAGCCAAGTATGTCTATTTCCCATCTTCGTCCAGCATGCTTAAACCGTAAATTCTTCTTCACACGGTAGCCGTTCCGTTCAAAAGCAATAGCAGCAATACTTTCAAATTCTTTCCAGTCAAGGAAACCGCTTACACGCTCAAGGTCAGAACCCAACTGCATAGCGTGAACAGCCAATTTGAGACGTTCTAAGCTATCCATGTCTATAACTTTATTTCGCAAATAAATCCTCCCATCATTTTGCAACTTTCTAAGCAAATTATGAGCAAATGCCAATGGCGTTTTTGCATCTTTGCTTACCACTTCAATTGAGACAGGCCCGTCTTTAGTTAGTTTTAGAATAGAAATAATCAATTCCCTCTCAATACTCATTCAAATGACACCAGAATTTTACACAATAATGCCTAAAAAAAACCCTTTTCGCAAATCGCTTAAAAGCTTTTCCATAAAAAAGGGAAAAATCTGCTGGCTGAATAAGTTGTTTGGTCAGGTTAGAGGCTGTTCTGTATGATTTGCTTTGAACCTTAGGCTGTGCGAGGACGAACATGAGGATTAGCTCTTAATAGCAATTTAATCTGAAACGGCGTTCAACGCTTCGTGATTGAAGTTTAACATCAAAGTGCACCAACAGAAGTTTAGACACAGATTCTTAAATATTCCAACACTGGATATAAATTCAAAAGAGAAGTGCTACCAGCATGCCTGATTCATACGTTTCTAAAACACAAAAATCCAGAGAGTTATATGAGAGAGCAAAAGAGCTTCTCCCTGCTGGGGTTTCTTACGCAATCCGCTATTTTGAGCCTTACCCGTTTTACACTGCTAGAGCGGAAGGAAGCAAACTTTATGACATTGATGGAAACGAGTACATTGACTTTTGGCTGGGACACACAGCCCTTATACTAGGACATAGCCCACCAGCAGTTGTGGAAGCCGTAAAAAAGCAACTTGAAAATGGCACCCATTACGGAACGTCCCACAAACTAGAAATCGAGTTAGCCGAGCAAATTGTGAAAATGGTTCCAAGCGCAGAAATGGTGCGTTTCACCAGTTCAGGAACAGAGGCAAACATGTACGCTATACGTTTAGCGCGTGCATACACTGGCAGAAACAAAATCGCAAAATTTGAGGGGGGATGGCATGGAGGATATGACGCACTTCACATAGGAGTCAAATACCCTTTTGACATCCCAGAGTCCGCTGGCTTAACAACTGGTGCTCTACAAGACACCTTAGTTTTACCATTCGGCGACCTTGAAGGTGTCAGAGAAAGGTTGAAGCACCAGGAAGTTGCCTCTATCACTATTGAAACTGCCCTCGGAGCTGGCGGAGGCATATCAACGAAAAAGGGATTCTTGAAAGGGCTGAGGGAACTTTGCGACGAGATGGGTATTATGTTGATTTTCGATGAGGTAATTACTGGTTTTAGGTTAGCTGCTGGTGGAGGACAACAATACTATGGTGTAACGCCGGACATAACTGTTTTAGGAAAGATTTTGGGAGGAGGCTTCCCAATAGGTGCTTTTTGCGCACGCAGAGAAATCATGAAAAGGATAGACACTCTTCTTTATGAACGTCCCCATTTTTCCTTTCACGGCGGAACCTTTACGGCAAATCCAATATCAATGACAGCTGGCTTGACAACACTGAAACTTTTAGAAGACGGGCAACTAATAGACAAACTAAATCGTGTTGGAGAAAAAATCAGAGACCAGCTAAGAAAAATCTTCGAAGCAAACAGCGTGGACGCGCAAGTCACGGGAGTAGGTTCTCTCTTCAACACTCACTTCACAAAAGAGAAGGTAAACAATGCCCGTGCAGCCTCTAAAGCCGATAAGAGTAAACAAGTTGATTATCATCTAAACCTGATTGCAAATGGAGTTTTCTTCCTACCAACACACACCGGAGCCCTCAGCACTGCACTCTCTCAAGCCGACATAGAAAAGCTACTTTTAGAAACAGAAAAATACGCCAAGCAAAGTAAAGCAACTTAGGAAAACGTGCAACATTATCTGAGTTTTCATCTCTTCAGATGCTTAACAGGGCTTCAGCCCTCTTTAGATCTAAAGGAGTATTGACATTGAAGAAGGTCGTAAGCTCCGGATCTAACTGCCTTAAAACAAGGGTAGAGATGTAACGTACGCCTGGCAACTTATCTATCATAGAATGCATGTCCGATTTTCCCTTGTCTAAAGCGTTTTTTGCCGCTTCCAGTGCTGGTTTTGTGCGGTAAACGGCTTGTAATGGTTCTATGAACCGGTTCGGCCAGCGCGGAATAACTGCATTCTTGTTTGTGCACAATTCAAGCAATAGCAGGAGAACTTCCTTGGAAACCAGAGGGGTGTCGCAAGGGAGAAGAAGTGAATATTTCCTATTTGCCCTTCCTAAACCAGTACATGCACCTACAAGTGGACCCTGCATATCACTTATGTCAATAACAACACATACATCTGGACCAACAACATTCGCGAAATTCTCAGCTTTAACATTGGAACTAACAACAATAATCGTTTCATCAACGATGCCGTAAACCGCATCTACAACATGTTTTATCAGCGGCTTACCTGCCAACGAAAGTAACGCTTTATCCTGTTCAAACCTACTTGAAAAGCCTCCAGCAAGGATTATCGCTGATCTATCCAATGATCAACTGTCTCCATCTTGTTAAGAGCTTATACAGGACCTTTGATGCTCTATAAATTTTTTAACTTGAATATTACGAAAGCGGAATAAGAGTATATTACCACAAACACGCAAATTATCATAGAAAGGGAGAACGAAATGAACGCAGAAATCAAAGAGCTAAATCGCATGATCTGCAAAAACTGTAGTGTAAAAGATTACGATGAATGCAAGAAATGCAATATCTATCGGCTGATAAATAAGATAGCTACACAGTAGCTACATCAAATCGTTTGTTTCTATCCTGTCAGCCATTTCATCCACAATTTTCGCGAAGGGATGTTCAGGTTTTTCTTGTGTGAAAATTGAAGCTCCTTCAGCCCTTGAAACATCGCAGAAACAAGGGATTATGCTTATAACCGGAACTTGGTACATTTCCTTCATCTTATTTTGCAAGTCGGTTCTTCCAGACTTCGAAGAAACATCATACAGAACCTTGTTTACAACTATACCAGTTTTTTTCTCGAACAAGTCATACAGTTCATGCAACATACGTTTTGTTCCTTCAACATCTGACCTGTCAAAGGTTGTCGCTACGATTACAAGGTCTGCGGCCACTATAGCGTTTATGGACGAGTATTGCAGTCCAGGACTCGTATCAAAAATGAGGTAATCAAAACCTTTGTCATTTATAAGCGAATTTCTAAGAGCTAAAAGTCTTCCTAAAGCCCTCATCTCCCATTTCCTGTCTTTTGCAGACATTTCTCTCATAGCTTCCGTTGACGGATTAGACAATCCAACAAACAGTTCTCCTCCGCCATTTATTCTGTGCCTGAGGTCTATCAGCACCCTGTCAATTTTACATGTTCCGTTCAGATAATCGTTCAGCCAGTACTCCACCTTTTCAGACCTAAAGAACGTGGCAAGGCTTGGAGCACGAAAGTCAAGGTCCATCAAACACACTTTTTTATTATGCTTTGCAAAAGAAGCAGCCAAGTTTACGGATACAAGAGTTTTTCCAGTTCCACCCTTATATGAATGTACAGCCATTATCTTACCCAAAAAGATCACCCTTGACTTTCCTTCTCCACATAGAAGTAAGCTTTTCTTCCTACTCTCTCCTTCTTCAAGTGACCCATAATCACAAGTTGGTTCAAATAACTACTTTCCACAGCTCTAGCTCTGTGCGTTTGTTCAGCAACCTCATTCGCTGTAGCTCTTCCAAGTCTACACACTGTCATCGCTGTTTTTCGAAGATGATCAGGCATCGAAAGCAATGTCATAACATCCAACGGCGCGTCAGGAAGAAGCTGAGAATCCTTTCTGTCACGCTTCTGCAACTCGATCATGATTTCCATTTTCTCATTTAGCTTCTCAAGGTTCTGCCTGATTTTTTCCAATACTTGCAGAGACTTTCCCCCCAGAGCTTGCTGTCTTGTCACCTTAGCTCCCCATAGTGTTTTACGTGTGTACAGATGTAGAAGAAGGTTGTGTTTATTAAGTCTTACGAAACACGTGTAATGATTCATAAAACAAACGCTAGTTTAAGAAAGCAACTACCTCTCACAAAATCCCCTTATTAGCCCAAACATCACCCGAAAACCCATCATTAAAGATACTGTGAAAATGAATACAAGACTACTGCAAATCTGAAACTGGCTTTGTCACTTTTTCAAACATCTTGATCATTTGAGACAAGAAAAATCTCAACTAAAAGGAGTGTTTCAAAACTAGAAAGAGTTACAAAAAGTAGAAGCGCTTCTTAAAGCGGAAAAAGGTTTAGTAGAGTACTGGCATCCTGTTTCTGCTTTCTTCCACTATTGGCAATACTTGCTTCAGTTCTCTGAAATGCTTGAGTACAGTAATGCCTCTTTGGGTTACTGCGAAAACAACTCTGCGCTTACCAGCTGTCCTTTCCTCTACAAGATTCTGCTTTATCAGAAACTCAAGGTACTGCTTCAACACACTGCAGTTCACGTTAGCCTTATACATTATATGAGTTAGCTTTAATGGACCGCGATGAGCCAACACTTTCAGTATGTCTATATACATTTCAAGTTTGGAACGTCTCATCATCCGAACCTCTCGGGCATATCTTAGCTTTTTTATATAAAGCTTTTATGGATTCAAACTACGTCTTATTCTTATTTACTCTACGTTAGTAGCTTCTTTTCTCTGTGCTCGAATTAACACCTTTATCCTATTTTGGAAAGCCGTGACCATGTCATCTAACAATATTTTCTGCAACTCTGTTGACAGCACACCAATATTTTCCTTGAAAACCTCAGCCATCTTACCTTCCAATTCCACTCTTTGCTTAAATGCAATGTTTGAACTCAATAGTCTTCCTCCATTTCAGCAATGAAATAAGCCACGGCACTTAACTAACTTATGAACTGAAAATATGAATTTCAAATCAATTCTGTCATGACGAAGAACATTTTTATTTTCGGTTTCGTTATTAATTCTTTGCCGGATGATGAGAAGGCATTAGCTTGACACATGGATGAAATCTCAGAGTTACTCAGACGGCAAAGGATGAGAAACTTTGTACACCGAACATTCTCGATAATATACCGATATTAGTGATGAACGGTGAAAAGGCTTGAGGAAACCTTGGCTAGGGCGAGAAACGTTGATGAAGGAATCAGAGAGTTCCGACGGTTCCAAGAAGAACAGCCTAACACAATGACAAACGGAAAACACACAGTCGTTCAAGGCGAAGATGAGCTCTTACATAGACTCGAGATCGGCTGACAGCTGGTACAGCCTTTAAACGGTGACAAATACTTGCTTCAACATCCATAACCGCATACTTCAAGAAAAAAAGGCCAGCCTAACTATTGTATAAACCTACGCAAAACTTTCAAACAAAACAAACCATAATGTAGGCTGTGATGTTATGCCCTTGTTCATGGTGAAACGGAAGGACTTTGACTTTTACAGGTTTGGCAAGAGAGACGCGGAGTTACGGGCGGTTAAGCCTCCATGGAAAAACAGCAAGCCAGGAGACATAGCAACTATCCAATGTGGAAGAAACATTCTCCGAAAAAAAATCGTGAAGGTTCATAAAGGCTCCTTGGCCAGAATCTTCAAGGAAGTGAATTACAAACGAGTTTTTCCCGAAGCTTCAACCGTGTTTGAAGCAGTCAAAGCAACAAGAAAGCTTTACCCACAAGCTCAAGAGTTCATGGTTTTCGAACTTGAAGACTTCGTCTAATCCATGACTATGTGTTTTGACAGTTTTATCCTGGCTTACCCATCTTAGCGCGGTAACCTTCATTCTTGTATGTTTTGGAGATGTGGACGCGTACAGCTTCGATCGACTTCAATCTGTTTTTCATCTTATCAACACGGGGATTTGAATGCGGGCGCTTTTTTGAAGCCTCGGTGTAAGCTCTTCTTCACATACCAAAGGCAACCTTAATTCACCTTTCCAAACCTTTTCACGCCTTACTACACCTTTATTTCACGTCTTCTAAGCTTAAAAAAGGCTCTGTTTTTGAGAAACAGCTTGAAACAGACTGATCAAGAAAGCACCCCCCCTAGGGGGAGGGGGGTTTAAAGCTGCAGTAAGTGTTAGGCTGTATGGCCTCCTAAAGATCATCATATATCTCAAAGACGCGCACGCCATCACACGCTGTGCACTCTAGCCTAAGAGCAATAGAAGATTTCTCCGTAAATATTATTATTTCAGTTGAACTATATGGGATTAGGAGGAGGAAAATGGTGAAGAGCACAATTTCTGGAATTCTGTTGTTATTGCTTCTAATGAGTGTTTTCATGTTGGTTTTTGACATTAAACCTGTTGAAACAGAACCACAGAAACATCCACGCGGTGAAGTTTTGAATATGATGCATCAGACCACAGGAGTAGTTGATGACTATATTTGGGTTGCAAGTTTTGGACCGGACAACCTATACGATAACGGGTTGCCAGGCAGATACGTCGGAACCGACAATCCATACAATGGCTTCGGTGTTCCAGGTTGGACCGGCAACTTCTCATTGACTGAACCCTTCAACTCAGTAAACTCCATCACTGTGACGGCACTTCCATTCACGCCAGACGAATACAATTACACCCTTACCGAAGGAATAGACTACGTTGTCCATGCTGAAGACAACCTAATCGAATTGCTTACACCAACAGACGTTTCCATAACCAATGAGCACTGGGTTGACGGAGTAAATAGCTCGTTGAATGGATGGCCTTGGATCAATTATGTTGCAAGCGGCATCGAAAGCGTGTATGTGGACATGCATAACGGAACGGCAAGACCCAGTCCAAACGCTGGATACACAGGTGACTACACAGTTGGTGAGTGGTGGTTTGATCCTGACTGGACGTGGGAGCTTGAAGGCTGGTGGGCACTAGGCTACTATTCAGGTCCTTGGAACTGGCCAGCCGACTCAGAATGGTGGATAAACTATACCGCCGCGTCATACCTCACAGTAAACTACGCCTCTGATCCGGAACCATACATCACAGATCCTCTTAACTGTTCATTGATATACGGCAACATGACCGAAGTTAGTGCCGTTGAATTGAATCTTGCACCCAACATTGTTTCTGCTACATTCGAGTATCGTCAAGGCGATATTGGACCATGGATCCTCATAGCGGTAGATTCTAATTCCACAGACGGGTGGAGAACTTCTTGGAATCTCACAGATTTGAGTGAAGGAGACTACTACGTTAGAGTGACAATGGAGAACAGCGTAGGCCAAGTTGGCGAGGACTTGGCACATGCATATTTCGATCCTACCCCGCCTATACCTGAATTCTATGAACTCTTCTACGGAGACATCGTCAAAGGGCTAACCACACTTGAAGTGACAACAATTGACGAGGACATCGATCACGTCACATTTTTCTACTTCAATGCATCTGAGAAGGAGAAGCCTATCCCAGAATTAAGTCAGACACAGGTCCCAGCTATGGGCTGTGGAGCCACGGCCGCTGCAACATGCCTTGCTTATTGGCGTAACTACGAGGAAGATGGAAAAAAGCCCTATGAAGGCTTGTATGATGGCACAGACCAAGGATTGATAGATATGGCTAACGATTTGTACAGACTAAGTGAAACAAACCCCGATACTGGCGTATCTGGAGATAAACTGGAAACGGGCATTAAGACATATATAAAAAACCAGGGACTTGAAGGGAAACTTGTTCCTAAATTCATTCAAAATGGAGATTGGAAGGAGGCTAAAGAAGAATTCATGGCTTGTCAAGATGTCCTTTTACTTGTGAAACGACCTGATGGGACCGAGCACTGGATTACCCTGGCAGGAATAGAAAAAGATTTAGGGGATACACTTGTTGACTTCATGGATCCTTCGTCGGGAACAGTAGCAGGTGGAATCCTGAAAGACGGGAAAATACAAATGGACTGGGACAGGAATGGCGAGATGAAAGATGATGAGGTGGCAGAAATATTAGATGTTCTCACAGTTTGTCCAGATGATCAAAAGAAATGTCCGAAAGACCCACTTATAGGAACAGACTACAATGGTGCCGATGGATGGAGTGTGTTATGGGACACAAACCAGTTGATGGATGGCTACTACTTTGTTAAAGCAGTCATGACAGATGCAACCGGCAACACTGAAACCAACATAATATTGGTCTACGTAAAAAACGGACTTGTGATAGGAATTGTCTCAAGTAGGCGCCCGAGACATACCTAATCCACATGACGTATATCGCATATTGGGGTGTCGTAACTATTCCAGGCGACGTTGACGGAGACCTTAATGTTGATCCCTATCACACTGTGAAGCTACTAGTAGCATACGGCGTTAAAAAAGGCCAGCCAGAATACGATACCAACCTTGATATAAACGGCAAAGGACAAAACTACCTATACGACGCAGTAATCCTCTGCACACATCATAAACAAAAAGACCTGTGACCCCCTTCTTTTTTATCGGTTAACAAAAAAGCGTTTACTCATTTAGAAGCTGACTGTTGGCAACACTCATAAAAGAAAAACCAATCCAACAAGGCTGTTTTTCATCCTTTAACGTTTGAATGGATCGGAGCAACTCGACTAGCGAAGTAGTCTCAAGAAGTATACGATTACCTGAGAGAAAGCGTTATCACGTTGGGAAACATTTATAGAAGTATATAAGCTGTGCTCGATGAGATATATGAATACGTCAATATGTTCTTATCTTAAAGCGCTTATTTTCATCTCATTTCTTTTTGCGCCATTGTCTTGGCACAGCATTTTTTGGCCTTCGATAAGTAACGCTTCTGACACTCACAAATTTCCAGAAATCAACTTGAATCAAACGGCTGACTTGAAAGTAGTATTTCTAGGCATTCCTTCGGAATACGTAGATGAAAACGAACTTACGTCGAGTGTTTCCCAAAGCATTAGTCAATTCGCTTACCCAAATACTATGACGTGGGACCTTAACATCTCCGTTTTCTTTCATGAGTTTTCCGAAAAGGTTATGGATTCATTGAGTAATCACGCGTTTCACTCAGGCGGTGTCACCTACTATAACATAACCCTTTTAGACGTTTTGTCATCTCAACTTGAATATTTGACAATTCCAAGGCGTGGGTATCTCATAGTAATGATGTGGGTTCCTGATGACGCAGTTAATCATTCATGGTTTTTTGTCCAAGAAAGACCGGATCTCTTTCTTGGCAGAACAGATTACTTTAATGGTGCACCATTTAAGTATTGGGCGTTTCCTTCTAGTTTTGGCGGCTTACGCAAGGCGCTCTACTTTGATATAGGTAGCATGATAGGAAGGGCACCGTCAAAACCGTTTGTGACTCGCACAGTTACTAGGTTGTTCGATAATTGTTTGGGGGACATGTTTACTGACTTGTTAGGAGCAGAAGATGCTCGGATGCTCAATGCTGATACGCAAAGATATGAAAACTTCAAAGTAGAGATGCTCTGGTTTAATGGAACTGGAAAACAGTTCTACCCTGAGCGGATAAAGGAAGCGTTTGAGGACTTGATGCCTTGGACCAATTGGACGATAACTATAAGAACGGAGGCTGTTGATGCTGAACTAAACAATCTGGTAGAAAGCCGAATTGAAGAATTGTCAAAGCCTTTGAAATACTCTTTTTCTCTTTCTAATGGAAGCAGTGTCACTATTGAAGCTTGGCGGAATGTAAAATGCGACTTTTATGCAGATTCCGGTGAATACGACCCTTTAATTCGTTACTTCTTTGATCATGTGGAGGACTACTTTAACCTAACAGATTTGGAAGACAAATCCGTAATTCCTGTCATTTTTTTACAACTGAGAAACGACACGGCTATTGGGCATACAATACAGGTGGGTGTTTCTTGGTTTCTTCATAACGTAATAGTTGTTGGATTCCAAGGAAGCGTAGCTACAGCCATCGGAGAAAGCGGCTCTATATTTTTGACGCATCTTTTGAGACATGAAATTGGGCATTGGGTGAGCCTTTCTCATCATTCATCCGATTTTGAGTTAGGTTACCCCAAGATTGTTTGCTCAATGCGTTCCATGACCAACCAGTTCTGTGCCTTCTGTAAGGACGCTAGAGCAAGAATGAGTTTTATGTCATATTACAACGCAACTATTGAAGCTCTTTCAAACAATCAAGCGAAGACTGGAGCTTTAGAGGGTGACATGGAAGATGCGCTCCAACTCTTTCATGATTGGGAATATTCTAAAGCTGTAGAGGCTATAGTTTCCACCTACCATAAAGCAGAAGCCCCATCGCCTACTGAAGCGTTCGACTTACGCTGGATTCCGTTAATCATATTTACAATAGTTGGCGCGTTAGGTTTGGCTTTTCTCTTGAGAAAAAGGTTTTCCAAACCTTCAAAACACGCTTTGGATAGAGGTAATTCACAGCCTTGAAGCTTGTTACGCATCTCTCAGAGTCTGTAGAACCGTAGCAATTCGACGGTAGCTTGTGATTAGGCTTTTAAAGACTTGCTTCAATAGAGATGTTTGGCGATACATTGTGCCGAAAACTGCCCGCGATTATGATTTGGCTGTTTTGGAATCTGCACTAAAAGGTAAAACACTCCTTGTTTATTGGTATCTGTTACAACAGCCCAAACACACCGTGGGCATTCGTCAGGTTCAGCGGGCCCTAGGCTTTTCCAGTCCAAGCATTTCAGTGCATCACCTTGGAAAGCTAGAGGATTTGGGCCTTGTTCAGAAAAAGATGACAGGAGAATACGTGCTTGAACAAGAAGTAAAAGTAGGAGTTCTACGGTTTTTCACGCGGATGGGCCGCTTTCTTGTGCCTCGATACCTATTCTATTCCGTTTTGTTTTCCACAATGCTAACAACCTATCTAACCCTATGCATCTTAGGTCAGATAACCCCAAGTTTCTATGCAGTAATATTTGGCTTAACTGCATCGTTTATCTTTTGGATTGAAACCGTTAGATCTTGGAGGGCAAAGCCGTTTTGAAATTTCAACATTGTGTTCTAAAATGTAGATTTAAAAGATACTGTTTCCTTTTACTCTTAGGGAGGCAAGCACACTGAAGAAAACTCTGCTTTACTCTGCAGTTGCTGTAGTTACAGGACTATTGTTAACACTGGTTCCGTTAATCACGCTTGCAGAAATCAAAGCGGGATACAATCATTATGCGATGCCAAGGTCGCTTTCTCAACGAATGGAAACACTTGAAGGGGCGCGTGCACACTTCGACGCGGATACGCCAAGGTATTCGGCTTATGACTTGGAGATTTTGGCTTTCAGCTTTGTAATTGCATTAGTTGCGTACGTGTTGTTTAAGCGTAGGACACCTCATCATGATCATAGATGGAGTGGCCCATTCCCGTACTAGTTTTAGTACAATGGTGTTCTAAAACATAGCATTAAGACAGACGAATCCATTTTATACACGTTGAAGCTTGGAGAGGGAAATTAAAATGAAAAAAGTGAAAGTTGGAATTTTGGTTTCACTTATCGTAATCAGCGCAATTGCTATGCTATGCACTGACGTCGAATATGTTAGGGCTGCGTTGAACAAGTTCACATCATACGAGGAGCTTGAAGAATTCCTGCTATGTAGGAAACACGGTTATGCGCGTTTTCCGGATTTTAGGGGAAGAATACAGGGTTCAGCTGAGCTCAGGATGATGGAAGGTCTTAATGGTTATTCTAACACAAATGTTCAAGTGGAAGGCGTAGATGAAGCGGACATCGTCAAGACTGACGGGGAATTCATGTATGTAATCTCTGGTCAAGCAGTGTTTATCGTCAAGGCTTATCCTGCAGAGGAAGCAGTTGTCCTGTCAAAAATAACTGTGAACGGAACAATGAAACAAATATTCTTAAATGAAAAAAGAATTGTCGTGTTCTACGAAAACGATTCAGGAAATGAAGCTAAGACGTTCATTAACATTTATGATATATCAGATAGAGAAAACCCAATACTTAAAAGGGAAATAGCTGTTACTGGTCGCTATTTTACCTCTAGGATGATCAATGATTACGTGTATGTTGTCGTTCGGAAGACAGCTTCGCTTGTTGAAGATGAAGTGTCCCTTCCAGAAATCTCGTCTGAAGATAAATGCAAAGTCATATCTGCAACCGAAATTTACTACTCCGATATTACCGCCTACGGATACATATTCACAACAATCGTGGCTGTAAATATATATGAAGATGAGCAAGAGCCATCCTATGAAACAATATTGTCTAGTTGGCAAACAAGCATCTACGTTTCTCTGGAAAATATTTACTTGGCTGTAGACTACCGGAACAAAGCTGCTCTACATCGATTTCACGTAGAGAATGATGAAGTCTCTTATGTTGCTCACGGCGTAGTTCCTGGAACAGTTCTAAACCAGTTTTCCATGGATGAGCATGAAGGCTACTTCAGAATAGCCACTACACTCCGCCTGGAAAACAATGTCTATACTTTGAATATGGATTTGGAAATAGTTGGCAGATTGGAAAACATTGCCCCTAGAGAAACTATACATTCAGCACGTTTCATGGGAAACGTATGTTACCTTGTCACTTTCGAAAAGATTGATCCATTCTTTGTAATCGACCTTTCAAATCCATACAACCCAGAAATCCTCGGCGAGCTAAAGGTAACTGGCTACTCTGACTACCTACACCTGTATGATGAAAACCACGTGATAGGAGTAGGCAAAGAAGCAATTCCGGCAAGAGGCGATTTCTCTTGGCATCAAGGAGTGAAAATATCGCTTTTCGACGTCACAGACATGTCCTGTCCAAAGGAGATAGCTAAGTACGAAATAGGCGATAGAGGATCGGATTCACCAGTTCTAAGAGACCACAAAGCGTTCCTATTTAACAAAGAAAAAAATCTGTTGGTTATACCTGTTTTAGTTACGGAGATAAATGAAAGCGGGTCTCCCCCATACATTTACGGTAGAAGTATGTGGCAAGGTGCATACGTGTTCACCATATCATTGACGCTTGAAGAAAAAATCGTTCTGAGGGGCAACGTAACTCACGTCGAAAACGGCGATGTGCAAGACACTGACTATCATATTTCACGGACACTTTACATAGGCGACGTTCTCTACACGATTTCATGCAGCAAAATAAAGATGAACTCTCTGCTGGATCTCAGCGAAATCAACGAGTTAGACCTTAACGGGTAAAGGAGGCTACGTGATTGACTTTAAACGAGTTGATCCGAGCACTTGGAGACCTTGCGGAAGTCGCAGTAACAATTCTGTTGGCTTACGTAGTGTACAAAATAGCGATACTTGTAGACACACTTAGTTACAAGGTTAAGGAAGATAGAAGTCCGCAAACAGAAGGTGAAAAAAATGAATAGAAAGAAAGCTATTCTCGCAGCACTAATCGTCGTCACAATGATTTATCCTCTGATCTTCACAATGCTTTGTTACCTTCGGCAGACGACTCCGCTAGATTTGCAGCCATTTCACACAACCATGTACGGGCAAACAGCCTACGTTTTAGGAATAGTTCTCATAATGTCATGGATTACCTACATTGGATGGCGAAGAAAAAATGGACACGAAAGTGTCTACGCGGAATTAACTAGTCTGGAGTATGTTTGCTGCCTGGGCCTAAATGGAGCGCATAGAGAGAAGAAAGGATGGGAACTATATGTCATCGAAACAGTATTGTAAATACGTTGAGAAAAGAAGTGTAAGAAGGAAGAACGGAGAATTTCCAGAAGCGCATCATAGGATGCCTGACGGAAAACTGGTTGAAACAGTGCAGATATGTCTTCGGTGTGGAAAAAAGTTTTCATTCAAGCGGGGTCGTAAACGCTGTCCATGTTGCCTCTGTCTTCTTAGAACAAAGACCCTAGTTCTGAAACTTCCCTAATTTTTTTGGTTTTTCATACTAGTTTTCTAACTGATAGTCAAGGCGTCTAGATCTCTTGGGTAATATGTAATTATCTCTGCGCCGTCTTCGGTTATTAAAACAGTGTCTGAATGGCGAAATCCTGCATATCCTGTTTCGTAAATGCCTGGTTCGCAGCTTACAACCATTCCAGCGCGTAAAGGTTC
>DAOVMU010000037.1 GCA_030630585.1 Candidatus Bathyarchaeota archaeon
AGAATGCTTCATTGGCACTTGCTGGATGGACGTTTCGTTTCTGCTCCGTAGCCAAGGTTCTCACCTTACATCCTTGTGGATGTTGCAATTCTACATGTGGGGCGGAGTTTCCTCAAGCCTGTTTGAGGCTCGAAAGCCACACACCAACTCGCCAGCCCAAATATAATAGTGTGATGGATAGCAATAAAAATTTTGGAAGCTTTATTTTGCTGTTTACATACTTGTACGTGTGGATGGGTGAGCTATGTCTAAGCGTGTTGTCTTGGTGATTGGAACGCCTTGCGTCGGGAAAACCTCGATTTCACGCTTACTTACTTCCAAACTTGGCGCCTTCTATGTAAATCTGACAGATCTGGCTTTGAGTGAGAACTTGGTTCTGGGCAAAGATGAGGAGAGAACCTCTGTAATTGTTGATGAAAATCGTATGCGCCATAGAATTCGTGCAATCGTTAAAAATTGTGATAAAGGCGACATCGTTATTGATGGGCACTATGCTGTCAGAGTTGTTCCTGATGAGCTTACAACCTGTGTTTTTGTTTTGAGACGTGATCCTGTTGAATTGCGAAAGTTTATGGCGCATTGCAATTTTTATGGGCGTAAGCTTTGGGAGAATTTGGCTTCTGAGATTTTGGATGTTTGTTTATGCGAGGCATTAAGTGTTTGTGAAAAGGAAAAAGTTTGTGAGTTAGATGTTTCAGGTAGAAATGTGGAAGAAATAGTCTGCGAGGTTTTGGGTGTCTTGAATGGTTCAAAGGAATGTCACGTCGGTGTTGTCGATTGGCTGGGCAAGCTGGAAAGTGAAGGCTTGCTGGAAGAGTTTTTAAGAGTTTAGTTATGGTTTTATCGTAGGCCTAGGGATATTCGTCGTTTCGTCAGTAGTGTTATTTTGCGTCTGTTTGCATAAGACTTTGCGTGGCCACTGAATTTATCGCCGATTATTATTGGATTTTTTAAACTTACGTCTTCTGAAGCCTTGTCAAGGTTTATTAAAACATTGACACCTATGGTTCTGTTCCAGTCCCTAATCCAAACTCCTTGAATCAAATGTTCCTTCTGAACTATTAAATCGAATTTTCTTGATAATCCGCTGTAACCTTCCAGTGTCGTCATGTCCCGTTTGATCTTGTATCCTTTCTTCTTGAAGTATCGTGTAGCCAACTGACCTAGGTTCAACCGTGACTTACTCTTCGCTTTTTCTCCACTGTTCATTTAGTCTCCTCTTGCACTAAGGTTATCTACTGGATTGTGGAAAAGGTTTTCGGATGTGTGAAATCTGTGGCGTCCTTTGTGATAGTTGTTTGTGGGAAATGTGGTGGCTTGTTGGCAGCAAAAGTCGAACAGAAAACAAGAACCTGCCCTTATTGCGGGTCCAAAATGTTTTTGGAGAAGTCTAAACATGTTGCTGTTGCCAATGATGCGCGTGAAGCCTCTGCAACATTAAAAATGTTGAAGACGAAGGCAGCGGAAAAGCAGAAAAGGTAGTTGTTGCGGATAATCACATTTCGGATTTTGCAAAGCAAGTTTAGGGTTAACCAAACATTTTTAAGGAATACCTAAATCTTATCATGTGGCGATGCTCTTTGAGTGTCAAGATAAGTCTAACTCTGAAAGAGGGCAAATACTTAACGTTTATGTATAGAAGGCAAGTTGAGGAAGATAAGAGAGCCACAACGACAACTTTAGCGAAATCGTTCAAAGTTAACCCAGCAACCGTAACAGAAACTCTTCAAAAACTCGCCAAGAAAAAATTGGTTGATTACACGCGGTATTACGGAGCTAAACTTACCGAAAGGGGAATAATTGAAGCTCAGAAGTTATTAAGGAAACATCGAATTTTAGAAGTTTTGTTTGTGAAACTTTTAAATTTTGACGCTGAAAGTGCATGTGAAGAAGCCGCCAAAATAGACCACTATTGTTCTGTAGACTTAATCAATGCTATTTGTCAAACTTATGAGCATCCCGACACATGTCCATGTAGCAAGAAAATCTTCAGAGACCCAACATGCATCAAGGGATGGTGCTAATGTCTGCAGAGACTTTTAAAACAATTTTGGGTTCCTTCGTTGAAACAGTCAAAATAATCGCAATGATTGTTGTGCTGATGGTTGTGATTAAGTTTTCAGAGTTAAAATATAAGAATAAAATTAGGGAAAAAATTACTGCAGAACTGTATGAATTAGAAAAGAAGAATAAGTGAAGGAATCTTAAATGAGCATTTTGACTTGGATAATTGGAACTACCTTTATAATTAGTCTAATCGCTTTTGTTGGAGCCTTAACTCTATTTTTAAAAGAAAAACTACTAAATAAAATTCTACTGGTTTTGATAGCCTTTTCAGCAGGAGCATTGATTGGAGGAGCATTTTTGCATTTGATGCCCGAAGCAATTATCGAAGTTGGTATCGATGAAGCATCTGTTTTGAACGTTTTTTTGTATTTTCTTCTCGGCTTTTGTGTTTTCTTTATCTTAGAGCAATTGATTAGATGGCATCATCATCACACTACCACTCATCCCGAAATAATGCCCTTTTCCTATCTGATTTTAATCAGCGATGGGATACATAATTTTATCGATGGTCTGGTAATGGCGGCTTCATTTATGGTCAGTTTTCCTATGGGGATTGTTACTGCCTTGGCCATAGCTTTACACGAAATCCCTCAAGAGATTGGAGATTTTGGAGTTTTAGTTTATGGTGGGTTCAAAAGGGACAAAGCGCTGATTTTGAATTATATATCGGCTACAACCGTAGTTTTTGGAGGAATTGCAGGTTACCTACTTTATGCTTGGATGGGAAAGTCAATTGTTTTTCTTTTGCCTTTTGCAGCAGGAAATTTTATTTATATTGCTAGTACAGACCTAATTCCTGAGATTAGGTATAAAGAAAGTTTAAAAAAATCATTAATACGGTTTTGCATATTTTTAACGGGTATAGGACTTATGTTAGCAGTTAAATTATTTTGATGCGTTCACTAGAGCATCTTCAGTTGCTGAAGCATCTCGCACGTTTTACATATTTCTCCCGTTGTAGACTTTCCCCATTTGACCATTCCTTTGACTCTTCCTTTCTGATCATTTTTTCTATTGCTGGCCTGATGTTCTCTATTGACTTGTATTAGTTTCTGGAAACTACTAAATTGAACCGAATACAATAGTCTTTTGAAAGAGGCAAAATCATGGTGAAAAAACCTTGGAGACGTTTGGAAATCGAAGAAGTTATCTACAATGCTGATCATTGGGCTTTGCTCAAAAGGCTTAGACTTGAAGCCTTGCAAATAATGGAAGCTTTCGAGTTTTTTCACTTAGATACTATTGTGCATGGTAGCATTGCAAGGGGAGATGTTACTCAAAGGAGCGACGTAGACATTTTCATACCTTATAAAGTGTCGTCTTTTATTGTTGAAACAGCCTTGGAAAAGGTCGGTATACCTGTTAACAGGCGTTTGGTTGTGCAAGCTACGCCAACCTACGCAATGAAGGCATATGTAGAGATAGGTGAAAATACGAGTGTTTCGTTCCCGTTAATGAAGATGCGTAAGGTTGAAAGGGAATTTTACGAGTTTGGCGGCGGAATTTCAATCAAAAATCTAAGGGATGACTTGCGAGTTCCCGGTGTAGATAAACGGTTGATGCTGATTGAGCCTATTGAGAATGGGCATAGAGAAAGCGCGATTGTTGGACTTGAGGGACACGTTGGCAAACTGCTTGGAATATCTGTTGAAACAGTTTTAGACCGTGTTCACGCTCTTTTGAGAAGGGATGAGGTTGGCAGAACAGGGGTCTTTATAGAAAGAGAACTGTCTACAGATGAGACTTTTGAGATGGCTTTGAAAAGGTTTGCAGACCAGAATCCGGCTGTTCGCAGGCGATTAACCAGTTTATCTTGAGCTTTTTGCTCTGCTTTTATGGATAGATAATGGCTTCTTTTTCTTCCAGTATTTTTCGAAGTTTATTTGTAGCATCATAGACCTGTTGTTCTTTTTTTGCGCCTACACACACTAGTTTTCCAGCTGCGAATATGAGAAACACTACTCTTGGGTCATCCATCCTGTAGACTGCTCCTGGAAACTGTTCAGGTTCATACATCACTTTTTTAAGCTTGTAGACAACGCTTTCCAAGTCTATTTCTCCACCTAATTCCCCAGATGCAACAATGTTTTGAATGTGAACCACTATCTTGTTTGAGACTCGTAGTATCCCATGTTTTTTCAGTTGTCTCGCCACCTTGTTCACTGCCTGCCTTGCTAATTTCTCTGACTTCGCTCCTGTGCAAACCAGTTTTCCAGTTGTAAATATTAAAGTAGCTGTTTTCGGCTTTTTCAGTCGGAAGACGAGTCCTGGAAACACTTTGGGACGATATTCTACGTGTGGAAACTTTTCAACTATCAAGTCCAAGTCTATGGTTTGGTTGAGTGATGCTGACGCGACTATGTTCTGAATGCACATTGAAGGTTTTCCTTTCATCATTCTTATTCATCCAGATTACTGAGAATATACTTACTCTGTAATTCAACACAATAACTGTTTCGATGCCTTCCACAATACTTAAACGATTACCGATGGAGATCACTGCCTGATTGAGAAACGTAAGAGAGCAGCTATCCCCCCTAGGGCTACAAGTTTCACGCCGGCTTCATGCTCTGTACTCACAATCATTATTTTTCCGCCCTTCTGCTCTACAGTTTTCATCAGCTCTTCAAGAATCAGTCTTTTCTCATCTGAGGCTTTACGCAGCATTGTGTCCGCCAAAACTATCGTTTCAACAGCCCCCAACTCAGCAACCTTTTCCACATCATCGAACCCATAGGCGACATTAGACTCGTTTTTTCCAAGTCTCTTCAAAATTTCTTCTATCACTTTTACTTCTTCAACTATTCGCGTGTGCTTCATGGTTTTCAAGAGTACGCCTGAGCGTAAGGCTTCGTATATTCCGGCGACACCATAATTGTTAACGCCTTTCACATCCACAACTGATTTGGCAATATCCATTGCTTCATCATTTAAGAATTTCGCAAAATCATTTTTCACAAAGCCTACACCGATAATTGCTATTGGACTGCGTGTTGCTGTCCAGACTTGACGTATACTACTCAGAGCCTTTCGGAAAAAGTCTTTTTTGGCTGCACTTCTCTTTTCAGCTTCAAGCTTGCCTGGAAGCTTTGCTCTCTCTTCCAGTTTTACTTCAACGCCATACTGTGTTGTTGTGGCAATAGCATAACCCTCGTCATCTATGGCGATTATGGTTATGGGTTTCTCCGACGTTTTGCTTGCCCTCTTCAATCTTTCAATATGATGCTGAGCCCACTTCTTCCTCTTCACAATGGTGAGAGGCTTATTCAAAGCAATGTTAAGCGTGTGATGAGCACCAATTGGAACCGTTTCTGGGGCTTCACAAATAGTCCCATGAACCCTGAGTCTACCTAAAAGCCTGTCCCACACAATCTTTTCAACTTTAACACCTACGAAGACTGGAATCCGCTGACCGCGTCTAGGTCTTGCATATTTTCCGTCTGGCTTTATTTCGCGTTTCGTGCGGGCGTACACCTCATCATCCTTATAAATCATATTGTATAAATGCCATAAATCGTCAAGAGCCCCTGGTATAACCTTCACAAAACCTTTCTTTAAGTTCATTTCTATAATTCTCAAAATCTTAACCCCCACTTCGCTATTGCTTAACCATTCAATATCATATTTCACCAATTAAAAAGTGTTAAAAGAAGACTTGCTTTTGCATTCATTGATATGGACTGTATATTTTTCAGCTACTATTTGAAGACAAGTTTTCACATAAAAAGAGTGTTGAAAAGCTTCGTTAGTGTATGCGCGGTTTTTGAGTGTTGATGATTCGATCGCAGGCACGTGCGGGTTTTCTTGCTGTTGTTGAAGACAAAGCAACCCCTGCAAAAATTGTTAAAGGAATTGAGGTTGAATAGTCCAATTATTGTTTTGTTACGAAGCTTGAGGTTGCTGAACTCACTTCTTGGGCAACAGCAAAATCTGTGCAAATTTTTTGAAGGCGCCCTAACTTTTAGTTGAAGGTATACCCAAGCTTTTCGAAATGTCGAAGATGCAAAGGATTTCTCGAAGGCGATGTTCGATACTCCATGTATTGTCTGGTAGATAATAACGTTGTTCCACGCGATGACACAGAATAGACGTGACTACTGAAGCAAACACTTTAGGTGTTCAAGTTGACAAGTTCTACACGACTAAATCGCACGCTAGACTGATCTTGCCTCAAAGAGAGATGTAAGAAATTAAGATTGAAGTGGTTCGTTGATGGGACTAGAATAGAACCCGTCGAAGTGCTTGTGGACACATGTTTCATTAACTGGAAAAAACCAACATGGATCTCTCTTCTATCAGTGAGTGCTGGAGTTCTTGTAGCTTTATGAGGGATAAACAACTGTGAAAATCTAGAATGAAAGACAGAAAACGGATGACTCGCAGACTTCTGGAAAACTAATGTTTTCTGCATGTTTGATTATGAGCGTTCCTACCGTGCTACGCTGTTTTTTTAATCTCTGAGAATGTTATCAGTTGAACATTCAATGGTGTTTTGACAGCTTCCGATATGCGTGAAGCAACCACTTTTTCTATATTTTTGTCATTTGCTACGTCGACTATTCTTTGTGTTATGATTCCATCGAAGACGACGGTATCCACACCTTCTGTTTGTTGAAGTCTCTCTGCTAGTTGACTTACTGGTAATCGTTCTATTCGCTCCATCTCTTTGTTTAGAAGAACTGCCTCTAAAGTGCCCTCCAGCTCTTCTATTGTTTTGACAGTTTCTTTTGAAACTGCAATCTTTGGTTTTTCCATTCTTGGCTTGGACGGTTCTTCAATAAGGCTTTTATTTTCTAGGGCTCCGAATATTTGTCTGCAGTTTAGTTCCTCAACTTCTTTTCCCCTAGGTGCTCGAGAAACGTATTTTATGTTTGCTACTTGCAGGAGCTCTTTTAGGATTAGGTCTCCCCCTCTGTCTCCATCGAGAAAGGCGGTTGCTTCCTTTTCCTTGGAGAGTCGTTTTATTGTCTCTGGGATCTTGGCTCCTTCTACAGCTATGATATTGTATATTCCGCATCGCATTAGGTTGATCACGTCAGCTCTTCCTTCAACGATAATCATCTCTTTGGCACCGCTGACTTCTGGTCCGGCTGAAAGCTCTTCAGGTCCGTATTTCTCAACTTTTGCCACTTTCAGTGTTTCTGCCACTTCTTTGAAGATATCATCCACTGACGGCGTGGATTCAATAATCCATTTATGTAGAATCTCTTTGGCTCTGCCAATTATTGCTTTTCTACGTGCTTGCCTAACGTCTTCGATTTTTTCAAGGGTTACTTTTGCGGCGCATGGGCCAACTCTGTTTATGCTTTCTATGCTTGCGGCGGTTAGGGATGTGGAAACTCTGTCCATGCTTGTTGGAATTGTTATTGCACCCGTAGTCTTGTCTTGTTTTGAACTTAATTGGATTTGTATTCTGCCTATTCTTCCCGACTTCTGAAGTGCCCTTAGATCAAGCTCTGGGCTAAAGAGGCCTTCTGTTTGGCCGAAAACAGCTCCTATGACATCTGGTTTTTCAACTACGCCTTCTATTTCGAATTTTGTGCGTATAACATACTTTACGGTAAACGTTTTTGACGAACCCGTAAGCGTCCACCTCCAATTACTGAGTGAAGTTAGCTTTAATCACGTGATAAGAGAATCGTGCTCTTGGATCACGAGATTGCGTTAACATTATACTCCTATTATACTTTATGAATTACAAATCTTCCTCTTTAAGGTTTCTGAAGCTGATTATATCTCCCACACATTCCCTCCTTTTTGTTGTTCGCCAAAATTTCTATGAAACCCTTGAAACTTTTGTAAACTTAAGAAGCAAAAAACATTATAGAAGTTGAATCTCAAATTAGTATAGAAATGGAGGGTGAACAGGAGCTGTCCTCTGAGGGAACTACATGGAAGTAGAAAAAGAAATTGTTTCATACTTGCATGAATTCGGAAACACAAGAGAAAGCGACATAGTCAACTACAGCATAAAGAAATTCAACTACTCTTCAGAAAAGATGAGAAAAATCATAAAGCAGATGGTGATAAGGGATGAAATCCACTATGTTGTTCATGGCAAACTTGAACCGCCTAAAGTTTACATTAGCTTGAAAGAACCTTTGCCTCCCGAAATCGCAAAGATTCTCCTTGAAGCTTTCATCCAAACAAAAGCAACCGAGGAAGATGCTCAAAGGATTCTGGAAGAAGCAGCGGCGCATGCAGAACAGAAGATCAAAGAGAACCAATCGAGAACATCTTAGGCACATGCCAAAAATAGCGACTGGTTGTCAGTGGTGGTTTGAATCCTGTCAGAACAAAAGTTTGTAGCTTGTAAAGTTGGAAGCACGCGCTACAGTCAGTGATTCACGTAGAGAAGGATGGTTTTCTCGTTCACTTTTATTATTCCGCCGTTTTCACTGCAAAATTCCAGAAGCTTACGCAACTCTCTTTACAGCTAACCTTTTTCGCTCTTTCGCTCCAAATAGCATCTAAAAGAATCTTTTGCACAACATCAAGCCTTACATAACATTGGCGCGTAGAAGTCCTCTCCCTTCTCCTCGCAGACTAACAAAATAGCTAATACAAACAAAGACGTTATTTCACATACAAACTATTCTGGAAATGGAGAGTTTCCGCGGGCTGGGAGTTTACACAAACTACAGTTGGGCAAAAGATGGATGAATCTGAGACTCTTAGAGAGAAAAGAGAACAAGTCCCACATCTAGGTGCAGAAGTTCAGCATGGTGACAAATGATGAAGCTTGGTCTTCATTTATCGATTAAGGGGTCAATTGATAGAGTGATTGACAGGGCTGTGGAGAGAGGCTGTAACATATTTCAGATGTTCTCTCGGAATCCCCGTGGATGGCGCTCCAGAAAGTTGGAGTTGGAGGAGGTTGAGAGTTTCAAGATGAAGCTGAGAGAGAGTGGGATATGGCCAGTCTTTATTCACACTCCTTACCTATTGAATCTCGCTTCTCCAAAGGAGGATGTCTATAGTAAATCGGTTGAGGCTCTCAAAGATGAGTTGCTTAGGACTGCTGACTTGGGTGTTCATTACGTTATCACTCATCTGGGCAGCCACCTTGGGCATGGAAAGAGAGAAGGGCTCAGGAGAATTGTGGACGCAGTTAATAATTCCTTTTCTGCAGTGGAGAACGATGTTATTCTTCTTCTTGAAAACACTGCTGGAACGAGGAATAGCATGGGGTCTTCCTTTGAGGATATTGAATCCATCGCTGCTAGAATTGAGGATAGAAAGCGTATCGGCATATGCTTTGACACCTGTCATGCATTCGCGGCTGGTTATGACCTAGTTTCACGAGGGGCTGTTGAGCATACCCTGCGCAGATTCGACCAGATAATAGGTCTTAAAGAGCTTAAACTTGTTCACCTGAACGATTCGAAGGGAGCTCTCGGATCTAGGATAGATAGACACGAACACATTGGATTGGGAAAGATAGGGGAGAGAGGGTTCAAGAACATCCTGAAGAGCAGACTGGGACGGCTTCCCCTAATACTGGAAACCCCCGTAGACAAGCGAAGAAGCGATGTTGAGAACTTGAGAAAGGTGAGAGAGCTCGCACAATAACGGGTCAGGATCTCGCGCACACTACTTGAGTTTAAAGATTTCTTCAGCATTTTTTGTAGTGGCTGCAGCCAGGTCATCCAAACAAATTCCTTTAAGACTTGCGATTTTTTTCGCTATTAGGGGGAGGAAGCTTGGTTCGTTTCGTTTTCCTCTCATGTCCTGCGGTGCAAGCCAAGGGCTGTCAGTTTCGAGAAGAATTTTCCTTAGGTCTATCCATTTGGCAATTTCATGGAGTTTGTGAGCGTTGGGATAGGTAACGTTTCCAGCGAACGAAACAAGAAAGCCCGCTTTGATACACTGTTCAGCCATCTCTTTGCTTCCCGAAAAGCAGTGCATTATACCCCTTATTTTCCCTTTGAATCTCAAAATGATTTTTAGAATGTCACTGTGGGCTTCTCTGTCATGGATTACAACAGGCAATTCTAATTCTTTAGCCAAGAAAAGTTGGGCTTCGAAGGCTTTTTTCTGGACTTCTCTTGGCGATAAATTCCTATAGTAATCAAGCCCAATCTCTCCTATGGCCACGACTTTTGGATTTTCAGAAAGTTCTCTTAATTTGTTCAAGACGTTTTGATCTAACTCAATGGCCTTG
>DAOVMU010000075.1 GCA_030630585.1 Candidatus Bathyarchaeota archaeon
CTATAACATTTCGACTGTCCAACTACTCGATAGAAGAGGCATTTATAAATAGAAATTATCTAGCACGTCTTCAACAGAAAATTGATATTTTGCTTGTAGAGCTAAATTCGCCACCGTTTTTGCAACACCGAAAACGAACACCAGAAGACGCAACAGAATCGGATTAGTCTTAGGTTGTTGCGAAACTCTGATTTGCTGTCGCTTTTAATAGGAACTTGATTGTTGTTAATGGTGTTCTGGTTACAGAAATGGATGTTTTCAGCAGTTGCATTGTCCACAATGTGTTGCGTGTGTTTGTTAAAAGTTTGCAGCCTGATTGCATGGACAAGAGTTTCAAGGCGGATAGGGTGTTTTTAGCTGTGTTTTCTTGTATTTTGCTAATTTCTGTTCGTAATTTTGTTTCTTGTGTTCTTAAGAGTTGTAGTATTTGATTTGTTTGCATTTTTGTCGCCAGCCATATCTAGTATATTACGGTTTTAGATACTTATTTCCAGAGGCAAAATATTACGGAATTCAACTAGATTTGCTGTTGCTTTGTGTAAGCGTCGTCGAAGTAACAAAAAGAAAATAAGATAGGACAGACGTTTCCTTCTGTGTTAATGATTTGACTGCTTGTGCAAAGAAGTTTTTCTCATAATCCAAGTGTTCTGCCTATGCTGGTATCAGGGTTTGAGAGATTTGCGTTTTCAGTTCGATGTATTCTTGTTTGATTTCTTTTCTCAAAACCAGAGTTTCTGAGCGAAGTCTCTTCTTGGATTCTGGAGCTAGATCTTTCGAGTTTGTTATTTTTCCTTCCATCTTGTCCAGATCACGTTCTGCAGAACTTCTTGCTTCTTCGGATTTCTTTAAGGCTTCAACTTTCATTTTCTCTATTTTTGCGAAGTCTTTTCGTATGTTTCTTGCACGTTTGTTTAGGTTTTCGTTTATCTTGTTCAGTTTTTCTTTATATTCGCGCTCAGAAGTGCTACCCATTGTTTAACACCATTACTCTCTTTCGTTTATAGTGATACTTAATAAATCTTATGACGTAACAATAAGTAAATAAGTAAAACTTGGTTTATTCAAGATTCTGGTTGAGATATTCTTTTAAGATTGCAGAGCTAAGTAGAGACTGACCAGAGGTTAGTATGGAGAAGGTTCTTTGTCGGCGCGCGCGCATCCTCCACAAGAAGTCCGTGCAATGTTAGATGTTTTCGAAGGAGAGATCAACATCTACGAGAAGCAAACCAAAAAAGGTTTGGAAAAATTCTTGAAGATCAAGAAAATGCTGAATCAAAAATATCTAGAAAACGAACTGCATTTGAAAAAAGAAAAACTACACAACTGAAAGAAAATAAGAAGCACGCGAATATAGAAGAATACAATCAATGAAAAAACGCATATACCTAGATCTTACTTATCACTAAATAGGTGAAAATTGTGAAGTGGGTAACCCGTGAGTTCGTTCATGTAGACAGAACAGCGTGCCCATGGCTTATCAGGAAATTCGTAGATCCACAAGCCGAATTCATTTTTGTGTCTACAGAGAAAATAGAAGGAGTCGCAGAAGTCCATGGAGCAACACCTTTTGACGTGCCCGGAGTTAAGCTTGGGCATAGAGACGGTAAATGTAGCTTCGAAACCATCATTGAGGAGTATGAGCTGGAAGATCGAGTGCTTCACGAACTTGCCAAGATCGTTCATTCTGCAGATACACGTGACACTGAGCTAGCGCCTGAAGGAATAGGGTTGAGTGCAATAATGACCGGCGCAAGATTCAATGTGAAAGATGATTTTGAAGCAGTGGAGAAAGCTGCATACGTTTATGATGCACTTTACACCTATTGCAAACTCATGTTGCTCCGCGAGAAATACAAAGATGAATTGGGAAAAATGAACAGAAAACAACAGAGGGAATTTCTGAAAAAGAAAATGAAGAAGCAATAGTTTAACATGTTCTCCCTCATTTTTTATTAACTTTAAGTCTAGTAACTATCGAGGATGGTTTGCTAATGACTTTGCATACAAGAAACGCTGGAGACAGCATCTTTTTGATGATTTGCATTATGGGATCATTTGCAATTCTAAGCTCTACAATGTCAAAAAATCCTGTTCTAAATCCGTTTGCCAAAAGTCTGGCAACTCCTGAAATTTGGTTGGGTTTCGTTGCTGCTGCCTCAACCATTCCAGGCGTTTTAATTAGTTTGCCTGCTGCTTCGCTTTCGGATATTTACGGCAGAAAGAAATTCTTGTTGATAGCTGGGTTTGTGTTTGCTTCAGCTCCTTTCCTTTATCTTTTAATAACTGTGTGGTGGCAACTCATTCTCGTCAGGTTTTACCATGGATTTGCAACGGCGATTTTTGTTCCGGTCGCCGAAGCATCTATAGCCGAGTTTTTCCCGGACAAGCGGGGAGAACGTATCTCGCTTTTTTCTTCAGGAACGCATGTTGGAAGAGTCGCTGCACCCGCTTTAGGCGGATATATATTGTTCGTCACCGCTGATGATTTTCATGTGCTTTATCTAGCTGTAGCTGTGGCGGGTGCAGTTGCGTTGATTATGGCCTTGTCATTCTTAAGGGGAAGCAAACAGCCCGTAATCATTCAACAACGAGGTGGTGAAGGGATTGTTGAAAGATTGTGTAGTGGATGGAAAACAGTTGCTGAGAGCCGTGGAGTCTTGATAGTGAGTTTTGTTCAAGCCTGTCAGTTCTATGCTTATGGTGCGACTGAATTCTATCTGGCTGGTTATCTGCCGGAAGTTGTTCACTTGGACAAGTTCTTGACCGGTATCATTGTTATGAGTGTAGTAGGTGTGGCAGTTTTCGCGAAGCCATATATGGGCAGGATTTCAGACAAAATTGGAAGGCGGATTCCAATAGTTTTAGGTTGTATAGTTTCTGGTCTTCCATTAATAGCGATTCCTTTCATTGCTGATTTTTGGATTCTTCTTTTGCTTGTTGCGGTCTATGGGCTTGGCTTTGCAACTGTAACGGCTTCCACACCAGCTTTAATCAGCGAGCTAGTGCCCAAAGAATTGGTTGGAACTTCCATGGGATTTCTCTCTACGATAATGGATGTTGGACAAACACTTGGACCAATAATTAGTGGATTCATCCTTGCGACAAATCTCCAATATTACGGTGTCTTTCCTTCGCTTACTTTTGTGCTGCTGTTTTCTTGCATAATTTTTGTCTTGTCCGGTGTGGCTAAATCCAATTATAAATAACAATGACAACCACAAATCTTGAGAGCGTCGTTGCCATGAAGGCTTCACACAGATTCCTTCAGATTACACCTGTAAGGAAATTTGAACATATCTTCTTCAATCTCCTCAATTTTCACTTCTTCAAAAGAAGTGAAGGCGGAAATCTTCTATTTTCTGCAAGCCCCCAGATGCTGTTTCCATTAACTGCAATACCTTATGTCATGGCAATGGAGGTTATCCTCTTCAGAGGAAAACGATATTTCGTAAAGCTGAAGGAACAGGTGGTCGGGATATTTGTCCTTCGCGAGAAACCTCGAACCTTGTATATCAACAGCATAGCCGTCGCCCCAGAATACAGAAGACATGGAATAGCCACATACATACTGGGTTACGCCAACAAAAGGGCCAAACAATTAGACAAGAAATGGCTAGAACTTTCAGTTTTAAAAGTGAACACCCCTGCACTGCAACTTTATGAGAAACTTGGCTTCACCAAGAAGGAAGAAAAAAAATGGTCGTATATCTTAAGTAGAGAGGTGATATCTGGTTGAATGTAGATAAATCTGTTATCATTCTGCCAGCAGATTAATTTTAATTTCTTTTGTTTTTAGTCTCCAGATTTTTTCGGGTGCTCCTCCACCAGTCTCTCTGTATTCTGCTAATTCGATGATGTCTGCTTCTTCCAATTCAGAGAGATGGTAGTAGAGTCCTGATCTTGAGAGAGACTGTCCAGCCTTCTTTAATTCTTTTAATATTTCGCTGGAGCTTTTTGTTTCGTTTCCTATTGAGCGGATTATGAGCCACCTAGTTGGGCAATGAAGTGCCTTGAAGTACTTCTGGAATTGGCCAAATTCCTTCAGGTTAGGTTTTCCGCATCCGTTGTTGCACATGTTCTCATCTTGTTTCCATATTTGTATTAGGCTATCAGTTTATTCTTCTTTCCAGTGTCTTTCGACGTAGCTTAACTCTAGGTCAGCGCCTTTGATATCGCTTTTTGATAGTAGTTCGCGAGCTTTGCTTATGTGTTTTAGGGCACACCCTTTCGGGTCACCTTGAAGTTCACATTCTTCTTTCTCTTTTCTACACATGACATATCACTAGGATATATCACAGTAATTCCTGTAATATATAAGTTTTTTCTGAGACATCACAGCGACCCCTAACGGTACGCGCTTGTCCATTCGCTTGGCGGGCGCTAATTTTAAGCCTTAAGGATGTGCTTGAAACTGAAGCCTTTCTGGAAACACGTCAATTTGTCGCTTTTTTATTTTATGTAATAATGTCTACGTTGCACGTTGCTCCCCTTCTCCATAATCTAACTATTTTCATACCAGTGTAAAAAGATTTTATATAACAAGACACTACGTATAGTGTTCGTTTTACCTGGCAACCACTATGTCGATATGCGAGGCAGACAATCTCAAAAACTTATGAGGGAAAATGTTAGGATGGAGTGTCCATATTGTAGGTTGGAGAGCATCAGAACCCTTGAGACAAGGGACTCCCAAAACAACACTGTTAGACGCCGTAAGGAGTGCCTGAACTGTGGAAAACGCTTTACAACCTACGAATATATTGAATCAGTGGAACTTATGGTTCGGAAGAGGGATGGAAGAATTGAGCGTTTTGACTTAAACAAGATTATTAGGGGTGTCCAGAAAGCCTGCGAGAAAAGACCTGTAAGTATGGAGCAGATCCGCAATTTGGCTGAACGTGCAAGGCAGAATTTCATGATGAGGGGGAAAGGAGAGATTTCTTCGCAGGAAATTGGAGATCTAGTTGCGAAGTACTTGAAGAAGCTTGACAGAATAGCTTACATCAGGTTTGCCTCAGTTTACAGGCAGTTTGAGGAACCTGAAGATTTCAGACGCATTCTTAAAGAGGTGAGAAAATGAAGATTGTTAGAAAACGTGACGGAAGATTAGAACCTTTTGATCAGAAACGCATATCAAACGCCATTTTGAAGGCAGCTAAAGCCGTAGGTGGAGAAGACCGCGAGTTAGCCAAGAAACTTAGCGACCAAGTTGTTACCATGCTTGAAGAACGCTTCGGAGCAGAAGGTGTTCCTACAGTTGAAGAAATCCAAGATTTGGTTGAAAAAGTACTAATAGAAAACGGGCATGCAAGAACAGCCAAGGCTTACATTCTCTACAGGAAGCAGCACCAAGACCTTAGGGAGTTAGCCGCTCTACTGAGCTCAGCAGATCTTGTGGACCAATACTTGGAAATTCAAGATTGGCGAGTTCGCGAGAACTCGAACATGAGTTATTCGCTGCAGGGTCTGAACAATTATTTATCATCTACAGTTATAGCAAAATACTGGATTACAAGGATTTATCCTCCGAGAATCGCAGATGCCCACTTCTCTGGAGCTCTGCATCTTCATGATCTAGGCGTTTTGGGACCTTACTGTGTAGGCTGGGACATAAAAGACCTGCTTCTTTCAGGATTCGGCGGCGTGCTGGGAAAAATAGAGAGCATACCCGCAAAGCATTTTAGAACCGCTCTTGGACACGTAGTAAACTTCTTCTACACACTTCAGGGAGAGGCGGCAGGAGCCCAAGCGTTCAGCAATTTTGACACGTATTTGGCGCCATTCATACGTTATGACAAGTTAAACCGGAAAGAAGTTGAACAGGCACTTCAAGAATTCTTCTTTAACATGAATGTGCCAACGCGTGTAGGTTTTCAAACACCCTTCACAAATCTAACCCTAGACCTTACAGTTCCAGAATTCATGAAAGATGAACCAGTTATCGCTGGCGGAAGAGTGATGAATGAATCCTACGGCGATATGCAAAAGGAACTAGACATGTTCAACCTTTCCTTTGCCAAAGTCATGTGCGAGGGAGATTCTAAAGGCAGAGTTTTCACTTTTCCAATACCGACCTATAACATAACAAAGGATTTCAGTTGGGAAAACGCCGTATCTCAGAAACTCTTCGAAGTCACAGCTAAATATGGTGTACCGTACTTCTCAAATTTTGTAAACAGTGACATGAAACCCGAAGACGTTAGAAGCATGTGCTGTCGCTTAAGAATAGATAACAGAGAACTGCGTAAGCGTGGCGGGGGTTTCTTCGGAGCAAATCCGTTAACAGGCAGCATAGGTGTTGTGACGATTAATCTTCCAAGGATAGGGTATTTGGCGAAGGATGAGGCTGAGTTTTTTGAACGGTTAGAGGAGACAATGGAAACCGCCAAGGACAGCTTAGAGGTAAAGAGGAAAGTACTGGAAAAATTCACAGAGACTGGATTATATCCATACTCAAAGCGTTATCTCCGTCTCGTAAAGGAAGGCTTTGGGAAATACTGGAAAAACCACTTCTCAACCATAGGTTTGGTGGGCATGAATGAAGCCTTATTAAATCTCTTTGGACGAGGTATAGGGACTTCAGAGGGATTAGAATTTGCAGTAAGAGTGCTAAGTTTCATGCGGAAAAAGCTCGTGGACTTTCAAGAGGAGACTAAGAGCATTTATAACCTTGAAGCAACGCCAGCTGAAGGAACATCTTATAGGCTTGCCCGCATTGACAAGAGGAAATATCCAAACATCATTGTAGCTAATGAGAAGTACCTTTCAAGAGCCGTTGAACCCTTCTATACTAACTCTTCTCAATTGCCAGTGGATCGTGAAGTAGACCTGTTTGAAGCCTTAGAACATCAAGACAGGTTGCAGACTCTTTACACTGGTGGCACAGTCTTCCACATCTACCTTGGTGAGAGAGTTTATTCGTGGAAAGCAGCGGCTGAACTTGCCAGAAAAGTGGCTTGGAACTCTCGTCTGCCATATTTCACTCTGACGCCTATATTTAGTGTGTGTCCAAGTCATGGTTATGTAAGCGGTGAACACAGGCAATGCCCAATGTGTGGGGCAAAAAGCGAGGTTTACTCGAGGGTTGTTGGTTATCTTAGGCCAGTTGATCAGTGGAATGACGGTAAACAAGCGGAGTTTGCCATACGTAGAAACTTTGACAAACCTGTTGTTTCAGCAAGATTACCCGCATGAGTGAAGTTTATATGAAGTTCAGCGGTATCCAGAGGACAAGTCTGATAGATTTTCCAGATAGA
>DAOVMU010000025.1 GCA_030630585.1 Candidatus Bathyarchaeota archaeon
ACATCTTGAGATATTTATCATATTTCAGCAATATTATTACACCTAAAAGTATTGAAAATGGGAGAAAAATACTGAAAAATATACTGCTTCTATCTAGAGTGCTACATAGAGTAACAAAACCTGTACCTATTATTATACCTAAGATAGCAAACAATCTTCTTGGGTTAAACTTACCTAATTTCTGAACCGTGTTATTGACCCCTCCTTCTTTATCAACATTAAAATCCCTCAATTCTTGAAAAATATCAGATGCAATTGAAAAAGGTACGATCATCATTAGAAACGATATAAAGAATAAATCGAGGGGACGAAACGCGAAGTATGTTATTGAAAATTGTAAAACCCCCACACCAATGGCATGAGAAATAAGATCTACGATTGGTATAGATTTAAGTCTAATAGGTCGCCAAGAATATAAAAACCCCACTAAACTTAGAATAGAACCAATTAGAAAGACCAAATAACTTATGGCAAGAAGTAAGGATAAACCTGTAAAAAAAGTGAAAAAAGCGATTATGTATCCTTGTTTTTTGGTTAACTCACCATTGGCAAAGGGGTTTCTTTTTCTTTTTTCTAAATCATGGCAATCATCATCAGCATCTTCCACATCATTTATGGTAAAACCGGAGAATGTGAGAAAACCATTAGCCAAGAAAACAATGAGCGTTTTGTATGAGAAAAAGTTTTGTGGTGAAATTATGAATATTAGGGGAAATATTAAAATTAGTTTGGGTAGAAGCTTTCTTATTCTCGCTAATCTTAGCATGATATTCATGTCGAACACATATCTCTTTATAACAATTAGCGCGCGCTTCTTCTTAAAGCCTTTTTCCATATCCAATTCAATCACCATTTTGAAGTAGTAGTAGCGAATGAAGTTTTCGGTTCAAACGACACGCACGCGCTTTTGGCAACATACACAACAATGGCAAAATGGAGGATATTTTCTCTAATGCCGGAAACAATAGAAAACACCATATCGGAAAACATTCGATTTCAGAAATTGGGCTGATAAGAGAATCGAAGGATACTAACCGTGACCATTAGACTGAGCACTTTTTTCCAGAACCTTAAACTAAGGTATCCAGTCTTATGACGCTTAAGGAAGGAAAACTTGCCTCTTATAGATAATCTGAAGAATGAATTCTCGTTTATTAAGGGCAACTATGCTGTTCTTGTTGGAAGCTGGATTTTAATAGATTTTGCCATGGAGCTTCCTGCAACTTATTACGCGCTTTATGTTCTTCAGCTGGGTGCCACGGAAACGATTATCGGTATGATAGGGCTTTTTTCATTTCTTGCTTTGGCTTCCATGCAGTTTCCAGGTGGCTATTTGGCAGACAAGTTTGGCAGAAAATGGCTTATTTCTTCTATGACTTTCGGGGTAGCGCTCTGCTACATTTTCTATGCCATAGCTCCTTCATGGCATTTCATCTTGATTGGCGCAGTCTTAATGAGCTTATTTAACTCAACTTATCAGCCAGCCTTGATGGCCATGATTGCTGATTCTTTACCTCCGGAAAGGAGAGGTATGGGATTTGGCATTATTATGCTTATAACGAGCGCGTCTACGACTCCTGGACCTATTTTCGCAGGCTTGCTCTACAACTGGTTCGGCCTAGAACAAGGTATGAGGATAGGCTATAGCATTGTTGTGGTTTTATTTTTGATTGCAGCATTCCTCAGGTTACTGCGCCTAGAAGAGACTATGGCAAGTACACAAAAACCTAGTCTGAGTGAACTCTTGCGAAGCTATCCAATTGCCATGAAAGAGAGTTTTGGTGTGTGGAAGAAAGTTCCTCGTTCGATGTTCTACCTGTTCCTTTCAACCGCATTCATAATGTTTGGAATCGCTTCGGTAAATCTCTATTTTGTTGTGTATGCTGTAGAAGAGCTCTTGATAGACAAAGCTATCTGGCCGTTCATACTGACAGCCTTACCTGTCACCATGATCGTTTTGTCCATTCCAATTGGAAAGATTGTGGATAAGATAAATAGGAAGCTTCCTATTTTGGCGGCGTACGTTATTTTTGGGTTTTCCATGTGGCTTTTTGTGGAAGGAGATTTGCCGAGGCTATTTGTTTCTCTTGTATTAGTAGGAGCGGGCCAGGTTATGATAGGCTCGGCTTTCAGTGCTCTACAAACTGATTTAACTCCTAAGGAACAACGTGGAAAGGTGAACGGCTTCACAAACTTCGCAAACTACATAGTGATGGCGCTTGGCAGCCTCACAGGCGGTATCCTATACGAACATTTTTCCCCTCAACTCCCCTTCCTTCTTGCAATGGTCCTTATCGTTCCTTCTTTCATTCTGACGCTTGTTTTAGTCCATGAACCGGAAAGAAGAGAACAATAGGCATGTATGGACAAATCGAATGAAAGCTCGAAGACGAAAGAGAAGAGGATTTGTAGGTGAGAGTTCTTCATCCTATGATGTAATGTGATTTATGATATGTGCGCTCGCCCCTTTTCAGACTATTCTAGCTCGAAATGGTCTGTCTTAGGACATGAGTATTCTCTTCAATTCCGAATTTGACAAACACTGCTAAAACTGCTTGAGAATGTCCTTCTTCTCAATAATATAACTGCAATAATGACACTTCAGCAGAAGAGGGTCCTCGCTTTCAACGTAGAACTTGGCTTCTACAGGTTCGTTGCTGTTGCTTATACATGCTGGATTCGCGCATTCAATAATGTTCTCAATGAGGCTTGGTAGCTTAACCTTCTGCTTTTCCACAACCTCGTAGTTTCGAATGATGTTTATTGTTGCATGAGGCGCTAACAAAGCTATTTTATGCACTTCTTGCGGGTTTAGCTCTCTACCGTCAATCTTCACTATATCCTTCCTTTTGAAAAGCTTACTAGGCACATTAATCGCAATAGTAATCACCTTTTTCTCCCGCCCAGTTATCCCCAAAATCTTCACCACATCCAACGCATGTCCACCTGTAATGTGATCAATAACTGTGCCATTCCGAATCTTTGAAACATGCAAAACCGTTTCACTCATCGCAATTTCCTCTGGTACGTTATTACTCGAACTTGGATAAAATATTTTAATTTTTGCAGTTTTTAAAGCTGTTGCACAGCAACTCCAAGTTTCCAATCTGACATGCCGTACCTAACTCCAAATATCGGTGAATATCGAAAGCCTAGAAGGACCATGTCACACAACAAATTTTTCTGAAAGTCCAACAAAGCTAAAGAATTGGGATTCCTTGTAGATCCGATTGCTAAATAGTGCAGCAGTTACATCTTGGAAATTTCGTCCGAAAAAGAGTTCGCATGTTAGACTCTTTGTTAAGCTTTTTAGTCTGTCAGCTTTGTGCAGTAGTATTTGAACCTGGTCCCGCTAGAAAGACGGTTAATGTTCCTTGGAAAACTCGGGCAAGGCATACCTAACAAAGAGTTATCTAGATTGCGAGTGGAAACGTTTCCCACATATTATTTCCATTTTTCTCTAAGATCTGCGTCTCTAATAATTTTCCTATGCGTGTATCAGGTTCGTGTATCTGCCGACTGCACAGTTTCTGCCTTGTGATCGGGTATAATGTCTTCAACATTCCGCACAGCACCGAAGGCATACCCTCCCAACCCCACCAGCATTCCTAAAGCCCCTGCGATGACAAACATAAGCGACATGCCGGCTCCGGGACCGGTGCCAACAAGATTACCGAATATGGTTGTCCAACTGCCTCCTGGCATCATAGCTGGCTCGAAGACACGGTCAGCCAGAGGCCCAGCTAGCACCATAGAAACTGGAACGCTGATCTGTGAAATAAATCCACGCGCAGCAAATACGCGTCCCTGCACGTCTGGGGCAACCCTAGTCTGCCAGATGGCTTGGGTGGAACCGTTAAGTATGGGAACAAAAAACAATGTGAAAAAGGCGGCTAAAGCCCAGACATAGGGGACGCGGCCAAGACCTATCAGTAATATACCTAGCATGGCAAGTGTTAAACTGATCAACACTCCATGTATCCTGCGTTTTGGGCCTCCCCAAATACTTAGCACTATGCTGCCGACCACTCCGCCAAGCCCGATAGCTGACTGTACGATCCCCAACACTGCCACATCGTTTCCCGTGCGCGCTAAGAGCATAGGTGACAACACTGTAGTAGCAAACGTTACGACTAGGTTAACACTCAAGAAAATTAGTTGTAGACCAAACAAACCATGGCGCCCGAAAATATATCGAAACCCATAAATTGATTCTTTCCAGAGGCTTCCCCGGCCTTTACGCCCTTCTTCAGTGACTGCAGGCTGAGGGATATGGACAAAAAGCAAGGCGCTAATAGCCACTAAAAAGGTGAGTATATCAATTGTTAAGATACCGGCGATACCGATGACACTGAGCAAGATTGCAGCAAGCAACGGAGCGAAAATGTTGGAGATGAACTGAGCCATAGAAAGCATCCCGCTTGCCCTACCATACTGCTTTTTGGATACCATCATGGTCACTGCTGCAGAGTACGCAGGAAACTGGAAAGCCTGAAAAACCCCGGAAAAGGCCCCGGTCACGTATAGATGCCAGATCTGCAAGTTGCCCGTTGAAAACAACAATAGGACGACTATCGTGGACAGGACAGCAGCCAAGTCACTAATTATCATCGCCAACTTCCGATTCCAGCGATCCACTAACGCACCTGCGATGGGACTCACCAACACAACTGGGGCAAACGAGAAAAACCCAACCAAAGCCAAAGCCGTAGCCTCCCCCGTGATCAACCACGCCCAAATGGTGAGCGCAAACCCGCTCATAGAAGTACCTAGCAGTGAGACCACCTGGCCAATCCAGACAATAGTGAATGCCAACATTCCCGTAGGGCGAGTTTTTTGCGTCATAAGGTGTTCCCCGCAAAGTTGATTCATTTTTCAATTCCTTTTGTCCAAAAGCTTGTTTCCATCATCAGATTTAATTTTTTAGGACAAAAGAACTGGCAAAAGCGCATAAGGCATATCTGTCTCAGAATTCTTTTTGAGTTATCTCCACATTTTTCCTCTTTCCGTTTTCTGAAGGCTGACCCTCGTTAAAGCTTTGTTAGGATGTGTGACACACACAATACTCGTTTCGAGCTGTTTTCTTTTGCATACTATTACTGCTAGTAACATCACCATCACGAATAACCGTAGGAAGTTTAGAAAATGAGAGTGCCTACAAACAATAAAAAGACGGTGCTTAACAATTATATTCGCTGCAAATGGAGACGTCTCCCGCACATCTCCCTTTTTTTCTGATTTAGCAGCTTTCATACGCACATTGCATTTGAACACAGATTCGCGGGCGCGACAGCTTAATCCTTTTTCAAGAGCTACAGCAATCGAAGAAGAACAGATGAATCGAAATCTCTAATTTATCTCCATCTCTTTCTCGATGAGTTCCCTGAGCTTCTTCTCGCGGGGAACACCCACAATCTTCTTTTTACCGTTCCCGTTTACCACAATTGTGGGAACTGCACGAATTCCATACTCTTCAGCCCTCACTGCACCACTACGCGTCAAAGTGTTCACCTCCTCAACCTCTAGACTCCACCCGAAGCGCCTCTCAAACCTACGTCCAAACCGCTTCTCCAACCGCTTCCTAAAACGCTTCACTACACGCCTAACCACGCTTCTTGCCACACGACAATGCGGACACCTATTAGAATAGAAAACTTCAACCGTCACCAAACAACCCACCACCGCACAAATGCAGGCGCAACGTTTTAACTTTTTCTTTGATCTGTTTCTCATCTGCACACGCTCACGCCAGATCTTATCAGCTTCTTCCTCACACTCCAACCAGCGACTTTCAGCTCTATACACGTATTCAAAAGGCATAGTCGCCCGATGCAAAACCTCTTTAAGAGTGAACGGATCCATGGCGTCTGCAAGCTGTTCCGCAAAATGAAGACCTCATATTTAGGTACCTAGTCCCTCCAAAAAGCGGTGGTTTAGTATGAACTAACACGCCAGTGGAGACATCTCCCGCATACCCCCTTTTTCTAAGATAACTTCACTAAGCGTTAGCTAAGAATTATTTGGATTGACTAGTTCGCTGACAACTACTTCAAGTGGTTAGCTAGCTGTTTGTTCCATATGATTGAGATAAAGTAACCTGCGATAGCGCCGCTAAATATCCCCACGCTGAGTATGATGACTTCCAGTGGAAGATTTCTTGGAATTAAACCCAACCAAACTGAAGTGTAGTAGCTTAGAAGTCCAACTAGAATGGTGCTCAGAGTCATAGCAGCCATTGACCTGCCAGTTTTCAATTTACCCTTTACAGTATTGACTTTGAAAATGAAGAAGAGTCCATCTACGAGCAAACCATACAAAAGGGCAAAGGAGAAAGTGAAGGGAGCGAGAGCAACATTCGATAAGGCTGTCAGAACACCGCTGACTACGGCAACGTAAGTTGCGCCCTTCTTATTTAAGAGCAGGTTTCCCAAACCGAGCAGAAGAGCTTGTACAACGACAAGCATCTTATTCATAGGAGTAGGCACAACAGTCTTAGTTACAAATATCACGACCCCAAATATAGTAGCCGTTGCAACCTTCTTTGCCTGAAGCATCGAATTCTCACTCAATTGGTCTGTAATCCAATAATGCTCTAAAAGCTTTTCAGAGAATCGCACCCCTGAAGCGAAAGTGAAGCTGAAAACTCAAAAATTTGAGGATCATTGGAAAAACTTGAAAGTATTAGCTGACCCTCACAGCCGTGGTGATATCACTCGCACACCCTTTTTTCTGTGACATTTAGGTTTGGAACCTAACCTTTCATTCACTCTGACGCTTTCTTTTGTAGATTACAAGAACGCGCACGCAAGCTCATAGAAATAGGCTTCCAATTCGTCTGCACCTACAATGATATACTGCTGTTCAGAAAGCGAAAGTAGCCATAGAGAACAACCAAAAAACTTGTCCTAAACAATAGAAAACTGTGCTTAACAGTTATTTAGAAGTTGAATAGAGTTGTTGTTTTAGGTGTAAGCTTGAAGTTTGAAGGCAGAGACATTATATCTGTTAAGGATTTCTCTCGTAAAGAAATAGATTACATTTTGAAGATCTCACAAGCTATGGAACCCCTAGCCACAAAAGGCTCAGACATGCTTAAAGGAAAAATTCTCGCAACACTGTTCTATGAACCAAGTACACGCACCCGCTTAAGCTTTGAGGCGGCCATGCATAAACTAGGTGGATCAGCAATAGGCTTCGCAGAAGCAGAGATTGCTTCTGTTAAAAAGGGAGAGAATCTTGCAGACACGATTCGTGTTGTGGAGAATTACGCTGATGTGATAGCACTAAGGCATCCGCTTGAGGGTGCGGCTAGGCTTGCTGCAGAATTTTCTAAGGTGCCGATTATGAATGGTGGTAGCGGAGCAGGAGAACACCCAACGCAAGCTCTCCTAGATCTATACACAATAATGAAAGAAAAAGGCAAGATCAGCGGGTTGAAAATAGCCCTTGCAGGCGACCTGAGGTACGGAAGAACAGTTCACTCACTCGCGTACGCTCTCTCTCTATACAACATCGAGTTATACTTAGTCTCTCCAGAACTTTTGAGAATGCGGCGAGAAGTACTCGAAACGATAAGGGAAAAAATACCTGTGACTACAAGAACAAGCCTTGAAAAAGTGGTTTCACAAGTAGATGTTTTATATGTTACAAGAATACAGAAAGAACGCTTCCCAGACCCAGCAGAATACGCAAAAATTAAAGGCTCCTGCAAGATAACCTTGGAAACATTGAACAGAGCCAAAGAAGACCTAATAATCTTGCACCCGCTCCCGAGAGTAGATGAAATATCCGCCGAGGTTGATGGTACGTCGTATGCACGTTACTTCCAGCAAGTCTGGAACGGCATAGTTGTTAGAATGACGCTTCTAGCCCTTATATTAGGAGCTATAAAATGATGGCTTCTTTATCAAAGAAATGGGAAAGCTAATGGTTTGCTAGAACCTTCTCAGAGGTGTTAAGGTGCTTGTTGCTCCACACGAGGGACATTTATGTTGCAAGCCAAACCAGCTTCTTTTGCAGTTCCTGCAGTATGTTATGTTGCGGTTGTACGTGAAGAATTCTACGGTGTATTTTTCAACAAGCCGCCTAGTCAAAGATATAAGCTCATCTGATTTATGCTCACCTTCTCCAAGCTCTACTATTGTTAAATTTCCGCCAGCACTCAGCCCATGCAATTTCCTTTCAAGCTTCAAAGGTTTTAGATCAATCTCTCCATTCTGAACGCTTAATCTGCTAACGATTGAGTAGAAGGGCTGTTCCATTGTTCCTGAGTATCGAACCTTCGCGACACCGTACCTTTCAATGTCCACTCTTACTAATCTTTTCGAGGCTTCAGGGCTAGGCATAATGGCTGGTAACAAACGTCTTCTACGTCTCTTCCCAGCTTTACGCGTGAAATCTAAGATACAGCGGGCTATTTCCTCAGCAAACTTTAAAGGCTCTTCATCTTCATGGATCTTTTTTCCACAAAACACTTCCACAGCCTCTCTTAACCCTGCAAAATTTATCAGACGGGATGAACAGTCTATCCTGAAATATTGGTCGCCATTAACGCTTTGCGTTATGAAGGGCATCAGTCTTTTGCCGTGTTGCTTGAGTGCCCTATGCTTGATTTCTAAAGCACGCCCTGCCATTTCAAGTCTTTCTTTTAGAATGTCAAGAAACTTTGCTTCAGCTCTTTCGCACTGGTATGTAATTCGTGGCAGATTCACTGTCACACGTCCTATGTTTCCTGTGCGCAAAGTATCGATTTCCCAATCTTTCTTCAAGTCTGCCTTGAGCCTACAGCCTGAAGCTGAAAAAACATCGTGTTCTCGTCCTTTTCCTAATAGGTTGGCGAAGTATGGAATGCCCGTTTCTGATGCAAGGCGATGTATCTGTAAGAGAAGTTCTCTTGCTTTTCCGTCGCTAAATGTTTCAGAGCGTATCTTTACAACGATTTTTGGGTTAAACAATGGTTTATGTATACTTTCTTCAACAAATATTTCAATAATGAGCGATGCTAGAAGTTGGCTTTCTTCCATGAAGTCTCCGTAGTTGCCCGTTAGTCTTCCAGAGGGACCAATGGCTTTCTTGTCGGCTACAAAGGCGGGGATTACAAGATCTAAACCTAAAGAGGCGTCTGTGTGCTGGCTTATACTGCGAATGAAAAAACGTAGAGTCTCTTTAGCTTTTGAGGGTTCTACATCCTTTATGAAAGGGGCAAGAAAAACGTTGAAATAATCAAGTGTTTGTGCGTCCGCGATTTCTTTGGCCGAGTGTAAGAAAACGTTGAAGATCATGGATAAGGCAGATTCAAAGCTTTTTGGCGGTGGACAAGAAGGTTGAAGAACATTCATTTTCTCTAGGTTTAACCCATTTTGAAGGAAAAATCTTAAATCTTGCATTATTTCGTTTGGTTTCAAAATCCAGTTACCTAAATCGTTAATGTGCAACAAACCAGAAAGATGTGCGTCTGCAATGTCCCTTGGAAGTACGTTTAGAAGCATATATTCTTTCAGAACAACTTTTCCAGCCTCCTCATATATGGGGGCTGAACCTTGAAAAGCTTCACTCTTCATCTCTACAAGAGATAAAGCGTCATGAACTGGAAGACCCAAACGCGTAAGCTTGTTGCGGTATTCTTCTAACCCTTTCTCGATTAATATTGCATTTACAATTTCTCTTATAAGAGGAGCTGTCAAATACTTCGTTTTTGATTTGACCAGTCGTTTCTCCGATTCTTTAGCTACTTTTTGAGCTATATCCACAGGCATGCCGGCTTCTCTTATGAGAGAGTCTACAATCTTGTTTGCATCAAAATCTTCCAACGCAAAGTGGGAGGTGCGCACGAGAATCCTTTTCCGCTTAGTAGATTTCCTTTCAATTTCCTCTGCAACATCTATTACCATCTTACCCAGTTCGGTTAAGCGATATTTTCTAGCTTCAACATCTGCTTCAATTAGGTCTGCCTTAAGCAAAAGCTTCAAGTGATATGCAAACCTCCCAGCATCCCTACTCGGATTCATCTTCAAAACACCCATCAACTCAGTGTATGAAAGAGAACCCTTGTCAAAAAGCAAATTCAAAATATTCAACCTTATGCTTGAAGAAACAGCCTTCAACACTTTTACTCCACGAAACCGTCGCAAAGGAGACAAACTATAACCCTTAGATCTAAAGTACTACAATAAGAGTTTAAAAGGTTGGGGAATACCTTTATTTTCAGCTTCAGAAAAAACAGAAAGTAAAAAGGGGCTGTCGGCTAGCTTGGTCTAGGCTTGGAGACTTGGGCTCTCTAGACCCCGGTTCAAATCCGGGCAGCCCCACCAAACGCTATTACTCTCAAGAGAACAGATTATGAATACAGTCTTCTAGATGTTCAATGCTCGCTTGGGAATGGCACGCGATACTGAGGAAAAAAGCGCCAGCCACTTGGAATCAGTTATGATGCAAAAAACTAGAGGGAAGGGGGGGTCAAATTTCTGGGTTCTTCCTGGACTGTTGCCCAAGAGATTCAGTTATTACGAAGACTTTAGCGTTTTCCGAGTTTCTGCACGTTTTTAGGCTGGAAGCCAAAGGTTGAGGCTTTGAGCCTTGGTTGCACGCAAGTGAGGGGAAGGAACCTAAATAAGTGGTGAGGGCCTACTTCCTAAAACTACGTGTATCTCTATAGTATCTATTGTTTGACCCTCCTTTCTTGCAACCTCCAAAATCACGGTTTCTCCAGGAAACGTGTACTCCTCAAGATAGCTTGCTAGATCATCAGTATTTTTGATGCGAGTACCGTTCATAGCAATTATTATATCATTAACTTCCACCCCCCTGTCTCCAGCGGGACTAGGGTCTAAGAAGCCAACTACTTTCCAGCCGTATGTTACATTTGTCCCCATCTCTTGAGCTATCTCGTAGTTCATGTCTCTTCCTTCCAAGCCTAGGTATGAATGACCATAAGTGTAGCCTTTTACTAAAGACTCTATTTCTCTAAGTATCGTGTTTGATGGAACTGCGAAGCCTAAGCCTTGAGAGTCACTAACTATGGCCGTTGTTATTCCGACAACCTTACCGCAGTAGTTTAGCAGTGGACCTCCAGAGTTTCCAGGATTTATAGGCGCACTTGTTTGTATAATGTTAGCTATCCCGAAACGTCTTATGTACTCCTCCTGAGTGATTGTTCTTCCAAGCGCACTTACCACACCAGTAGTCATTGAACCAACTAAGCCGTACGGGTTTCCTATGGCTATGACAGGATCTCCCACCCTTAACGTTGAGGAACTAACAATCTCAAGCGGTTTAAATTCGTATTCAGGAGCATCAACTAAGAGTACAGCTAAATCGGCATATGGATCTGTTCCATTCACTCTGGCTTCATATCCATTTCCATTTGAAAATGTTACGCTTAAGCTTGTGGTTTCATGAATGACATGGTAATTTGTTATCACAACCATAGTCCCTGAAAAGTTATATACGAATCCGGAGCCTTGGACACCTCCTTGACTTGTTGTTCCGATAACCAAAACAACTGAATCTTTCACTCTTTCGTATATTTCCGTTAGGGCAGTGCTGTTTTGGTAGATTATGATATGCTGTTCAATGACTTCTGGTCGAACACCCCATAGCTTGGAAACTTGGTTTCTAAGGTTTGAAACATCATTCTTCAGGCTGTTGATTTCCCGAAAAGTTATGTAACAGCTTACTATTCCCCCAACCATTAATCCAGCTACAAATATCAGTATGAGGAAAGCTGAGGAAAACTTTATGTAACGTTCATCGAATTCGCCCATATTTCTTCACCTTTCAAACGAAAATCAAGCACGTTCTTAAATAAAAGTTCCGCAAATCCCTGCACAGACATTATTATTCGTACAGTTTTGTGAATGCCAGTAACGC
>DAOVMU010000052.1 GCA_030630585.1 Candidatus Bathyarchaeota archaeon
ATGAGAATCCAGGTAGCTATTGCTAAGAAGCGAAAGATAGCAAACTTCGACGATCCATTAAAGGAGATAGTTCTGTCTCAAGATGAAGAGAGAGCTATTATTGATTCTGGTGGTGAGAAAGAGAAGCTGTTGCGGTTTGTAGAAGTGGTTAAGGAACTTGACCCTGATATATTGTTGACGAGAGGTGGTGATTCTTATGTGTTTCCTTATCTTGCTAGAAGAGCTTTGGTTAATGGTGTTTTGAACCGTTTTGTTCTCAGTAGAGAGGATATGCCTCTTGTTGCCAAGCGGAGACGTGGAACAACTTTCTTTTCCTATGGCAGAACGTACTATCGGGCTCCGATGAGGAGGCTTTACGGTAGAGTTCATATTGATGAGAACAACACTTTCATTCTTAGAGATTGTGGACTTGATGGATTAATTGAGATTGCTAGAACTTGTAGAGTTCCTCTGCATAGAGCTTCCCGCTCTTCAATGGGTTCAAGCATGTCGTCTTTGCAGTTTTATCAAGCTATCAAAGATGATGTTTTGATTCCTAGAAATAAACGTATTCCAGAAGTTTTCAAATCTGCTTATGAACTTCTCGTGGGAGATCGTGGAGGTTTTGTCTATGAGCCTAGAATGGGTATTCATAACTGGGTTGGTGAAGTGGATTTCTCTTCGATGTATCCTTCTTTAATGGTTAAGAACAACATTTCGGCTGAAACCGTTCTTTGTAAGTGCTGTCCAGATTCAAAGCTGCGTATCCCTGAGCTTGGCTATCATATCTGTGAAAAACGTGTTGGAATTGTGCCTAAGGTTCTAAGGCTTGCAATTGGGAAAAGACTGACGTATAAGAGGTTGAGAAAAGAAGTCAGTGATGCAAGATTAAAGGAAGTTTATGAAAAGCGTCAAGCTGCTTTGAAGTGGATTCTGGTGACGTGTTTTGGGTATCTTGGATATAGGAATGCTAAGTTTGGCACTGTTGATGGGCATATTGGTGTTTGCGCTTTTGGCAGACAGGCTTTTCTAAGGACAGCTCGCATTGCTGAGAGAAAAGGGTTTACTGTGATTCATGGTATTGTTGATTCATTGTGGCTGAAGAAGAAAGGTGCAACTGTTGAGGAATATGTTGAATTGTGTAGAGGTGTTAGTGAAAGAATTGGAGTGCCTTTAAATTTTGAAGGCCGTTATAACTGGATTGTTTTCCTTCCTTCTAGGATGCATCCGAACGTCGGTGTGCTGAATCGTTACTATGGCGTGAAAGAAGACGGTGGGATTAAGGTTAGGGGGCTAGAAGTTAGGAGGAGAGATACGCCAAAATTCGTGTATGATGCACAGATGGAAATGATTAGAGTGTTGGCTACTGCAGTGGATTCTAACACTTTTGTTGAGAAGATACCTGATGCTTTGAAGGTGGTTAAGGAGTATAGAAGAAAATTAATAGATGGAGAAGTGCCGATTTGGGACCTGATAATCACTAAACGTCTTTCTAAGAATCTAAAAAACTACAAGCAGAAAATTAGTCAAGTGATTGCTGCTGAACAGCTTTTGAAAGAGGGTGTCGAAGTTTCTGCCGGAAAGAGTGTTAGATTTCTTTTTACGAGTGCAGAAAACAAACGTTATGAGCGTAGAGTTAGAGCAGAAGAATTGATTGGAAAGGGGGCCAATTCTGATGTTAGAAAGTATCTTTTGCTTTTATATTCAGCAGCTTCAAACATCCTTAGTCCTTTCGGCTATTCGACCAAAGATGTTCACGATTCAGTTAGAGGTTTTCAGCGCACAAAGCTCACTTCGTTCTGATCTTCAGTAAGAACCATCTAAAAATAAGTTGCTAAATTTATTTGCAAAATACATGCATTTCAATAGATAAGGCGGATTCGGTGAAATAGATGGCTTTAGACGAACTAACATAAGGTGGAGACGTCTCCCGCAAACCCCCTTTTTTCAGTATCTTTTTGCGCGTTTTTTGGAAAAACTGTTTCGTGCGTGGATTGTCACAGGATCTTCTCTAATTTGATATAGAAAGAAGCGCATGCGAACTAAAAACTAAAATGCTTTTCTTTCATAAAATAGTATGGAAGATGCGAGAATGAAGAAAGAAAAAGATAGAATAACTCGTCTTTGGTTGACCATGATACATGTATCAGACATGGACAGAGCCCTGCAATTTTACAACAAAGTCCTTGGCTTGCCAATAGCCCTTGACGCCAGAGTGTTCAACCATGCAGAAGTCGGTCCAAACGAGCCTTTAGCCAAGATTGGTTTGCACGCCACCCGTAAGAAATCTAAGAGGAAAAGGAGAACAGGGATAGTTTTCGATACGGACGATATCTACGCCCTTTACGAAAGACTCAAAAAACGAGGGGTAAAATTCACTCTGAAGCCCACTAAAATGCCATGGGGTGGCATAGTCGCCGACTTCCTAGATCCTGATAACAACGAGTTAGAGGTCGTTGAAGACCCTAAACACTATACACGAGATTATACTCACCGATAATATTGTATGCATGATCCAACCGGTATTGGCGCGCGCGCTGTTTATCAAAGGCTTTCACCACTCAGAAAAACTGATTAAAATCGCAAAGAGTGAAGCCTCAAAAATCAGTATGAGAGGAAAAATCGCCGTCATGGACCTCGGACAATATAACCCCTCACTGGACGGGCAAGCGGTTGTAGTGGAGGAAGCTGGTGGTGAATATAGCGCTCTAGGTGGCGTGAGCAAGAGTAAAACAAACAGATGAAAAGTTCACGCAAATTTACTTCTTATATTCCAGAGTGGATTTTACAGCTTGAATAAATCCTCAATGAGGAGCAAGTAAACGGAAGAGTCAGCCACGAGAGGAAACAAAAACGAGCAGATACGTCCTTTCTTCCACAAGTCGCGCGCGCTGCGATTCACCAAAAGAACAGGTAAGTTGTTAACCGAAGAGAGATCGGATGAAATTAAAAATTCCTTTATTTACACGCCCCCCTGTATGCATATATGTATACTGGAATAGACCCCGCTCCGTGGAGCATGAAGGAAAGGAAATCAAACATGGAAATAATTTCAAACGGGGTGTTCGGCGGTGAAGACCCGCACTATTGAACTGCCTCGACCCTGACTACTTCGGGTATACTTTTCTTGAGATACTGCTCCACTCCCATTTTGAGAGTCATTGTTGACATTGGACATCCAGCACATGCTCCTTTCAATCTCACCTTAACAACACCATTGACTACTCCCAAAAGCTCTATATCTCCTCTATCAGCCTGCAACCTAGGTCTCAGCTCCTGAAGGGCTTTTTCCACACGGTCCCTAACAGTTTCCCCCATTATTTATCCACCAATATCTATCGTCAAGCTTCGTATATCACAAATGTCATGTTTATACATTGCTCTTTTTTTGACCGCCATCGCCCAGGCGCGCGCTAGTACGCACTCTCGGAACGATAATCCGTTGGGACGGAACAGAATGGAGCACCGTAACAAGCCCAACAGGATCTTGGCTCAACTCAGTGTTTATGGTTAGTGCAGATGACGGATGGGCAGTAGGCCATGGCGGAAGGATAATCCGTTGGGACGGGAACTATTGGAACACCGTGGAAAGCCCAACCACATATGGTCTCATGTCAGTGTATATGCTTAGTGCCAGCGACGTATGGGCAGTAGGTTGGGGTGGAACGATAATTCGGTGGACTGGAACTGAGTGGATACCTGAATTTCCTACAGCCATACTCCTGTCACTCTTGATAAGCCTCACTTTAGTCGTGGTCATCCTAGCAAAAACAGTATTAAAGAAGCGCAGAAAATCATTGTTGCCGAGCGAAACCCTACTATAGCACTACAGCAGTCTCTCCATCTTCTCCTTTTTTTCAGAAGCCTACGACGTGTGCGAATATGTTACAATCCTCTTTAGTGCGTTTGGGATAAATGCGTCTGCTCTGATATTGGCTTTCATGATTCATGTAACCGAGTGGAAAGAGTATGAGAAAACCATTTCAAGATATGGAGTTGTCGAATTTCGCGCGCGCTGGAAAGCAACCATGCTTTACCACAAGACCAAAGACATCTTGTACGTTATGTGATTCCTAGGTCACAAAAGCATAAAGAACACTCTAATCTACATCAACTTAGAAACCGCTTGCCACCCAAATGGCGGCGACGATTACACAACAAAAGTTGCCAAGACAGAAGCTGAAATCTGCAGCCTAATAGAAGCAGGATTTGAATACGTCCTTCAAAAAGACGATCTAGCATACTTCAGAAAGCGCAAGTGATCTCAGCTAAGTTTTTACTATTTGTCCAAAAGCAACATTAAATTTTCACTATTTGTGCGTGTGGTATGCCTTCTATGCTTAGTACTGCTTCGGGGTGAACATAACCTTTTTCTATGGCTTTCTGAACGATGTTTTTGCCTATCAGATTCACTATTGATGAATTTTCTATTAGAGCTATGGCATCTCCAATGCTGGTTTTTGTGCCTTTGTAAAACTCTTTTTTTACGTGAAAAACTACTTTTCCCTTTCGCAGAGTTCTACCGATTATTTCAGCGTCGCATACAGCTAAAAGTACGCGGTTGCCAGTTTTCTTTATATTCATATAGACTTCCAATTTTCAGACGCTCTCACAGTGGCCGAATAGATGATTTTGCACCACACGCTTCACACACTAGGAACAATAAACGTTTTTCTCTAGCAATTTTAGTGTCTGGACGCTTACAAACTGGACATGTAACATACTGGTCCATATATCTCTGCAGAAGCCTCTGAAAGGTTTCCCGTGAAAACTTCCCTTTAAACATCACCCTTGACTCTTGCATGGCTGCAGCTGTAGCCATTTCCCTAGTCAAAAACTTCAGTAGATGCCGCGGGTCACGATTCAAAGCTTCAGCAATCTCTTTGAAGTTATGAATTGTTGTGCGTATACCAATAACTGAATGAATTATTCTAGGAAGCTCTAAACGTTCACGTTTTGAAGCAACCTCAGGGATTTGCAGACGCGCCCTCCTTAGCAACTCTTCATAATCGTATGCCATTTACTAACGCTCCACAAATAAACATGAAAGCACAATCCTATTTAAGACTTATAACATCGTATTTTTCCGCATAATATAGTATTCCCGATTTCATTTGCGTTTTCTGAATATTTTGCCGCCGTTATTATATTCGCCTGTGATTTATCTGAATCCTACCTAGCGCGCGCTAAATGTGATTCTTAATCGGTGTTAATACGCGCACGCACTAGTTCTCGATGTTCATCCAGCTAAATCAGAGGTGTAATCTTAATAGCTTATTTGAATACAGACGTGATATCTCTAAATGGAGAAGGCTAGCAAACATGAGTAAGATAAAGGAAGAGGTACGTCGCAGAGTTCCTCGGCTTTTAATGAGCTTGGTTATGGTTATTATCTTCTTGGCAATCTTTTTGGTAGTTCCGGAAACGGTTAAAGGCATCCTCATTCCAGGCCTCGACATGGACGCTGGTTTACTAGCGCGGACCATAACAATAATCATCACGGCGATGTTTATAATACGGGCGTTATCCGATGCTTTGGTTCTAGGCGACATCGTAACCGACATTATCATCAGACGAATGGGGATAAAAGAGGAAAGGTCTCCAAAAAGAGCAGGTAGAGATTTCATATACATCATAGTTATCATTCTAATGGCAACTGCTGTTCTGCCTGTTATGAGTGCGTTAGAAGGGGACATTCGTTATTGGTTATCCACGATTATCATATATGGCGCTCTTGGAATAATCCTTATACTAATTTATGATATTGGACGAATCCTTTACAGAATCGTTGAGCAAAAAGCCGAATCGTTTGCTGATCGCCTTTCCAAGATAGCTGAGCAAGAAAAAACAGATGAATAGCATGGAGCCAACAATAATCATAATTTTCGTGCTCATCTATTTGTTGACGGTTCTTCTTTCAGCTACTAAAGCCGTTCCCATGTCTATCGCAGCATTAAGTGGAGCATTGCTTACTGCATGGTTTGGGCTGCAATACAAAGTGTTCACATACTCGGAAGCACTAGATTTTATAGATGTAAAAATTCTTGGCCTAATAATTGGCACAATGGTCGTAGTGGAAGTTGCCAAAAAAAGTGGGCTATTCCGTTTCGCAGCATTGTACGCTATCAAGCTATCGGAAGGAAACCCTGGCAGACTCTTCGTATCTATCTGTATAATGTCTGCTGTTGCTTCCATGTTTCTCAGCGATCCAACAGCGATGTTGCTCATGGCTGCGGCTACGGTGACAGTAAGTAAACTTCTTAATTATGACCCGATACCATATTTTCTTTCTGCAACTATTATGATAAACCTCGGTGGCACAAGTACGTTAATCGGCTCAACGAGCAATATGATCATCGGCGTTGCATTAGGTATGACCTTTGCAGATTTTGTCAGCTATCTGTTACTATGCGAAGTTGCTCTGTGGGCACTAACAATTTTTGTTCTCTACATCTTTTTCAAGAAAAGATTGGGGAAGAAAAAGGCTCTTCCAGAATATACTCCTTGGCAGAGTATAGAAAATAAGAAACTTTTCTACCGATCCATCTTCGTCCTTGTTCTTCTAGTATTCCTCTTCCTAACATTGGAAAACTTGGGGGTCGGTCCTGAAGCAGTTGCTCTGGGCTGCGCTATTATAGCATTAGTTCTCAGCAACTCGGATCCAGCAAAAATCTTCAAAGGACTCGACTGGGAAACTGTATTTTTCATCGCTGGCTTCATGTTCATAGTGGGAGGCATACAAAAAACTGAGATTCTCAGCGTCGTATCAGAACAACTTTTCGTTTTGGTTGGCGGCAACCCATTAAACACAACTCTTACAACCTTGTGGTTCAGCGGACTTGCAAGCGCTATAGTAAGCAATGTCGCTATTGCCTTAACATTTCTGCCAATAGTCGCCAAATTTTCTTCTTTGAATCCAAATCTTCGCCCACCTGTTTCATCAGCTCTTGTTCTGGGAACAAATCTCGGAGGCGCCACCACTCCGCTAAGTGGTTCTGTCTGCATGATGGCCGTAGGCGCTCTAAAACGTGAAGGAATCTCAATGAGCTTCAGCGAATTTGCCAAGATAGGTGTTATAACATCGATACTTCAATTAGGTTTCTCCAGCCTTTATCTCATTTGGAGATTTGGATTAGGAGTTTAGTAAATGGCTAAAGTCAAAAAATGGATTAAATCAAGAACAAAAAAGCCCGAATCCGAATACGAAGAAGCTAAACGAGAATTTGAAATGGCGATAGGAAGACCATTCATCAACATAAGAATCGCGATTCCTAAAGGCTTTGAAGATTCGCGCGCCCAATTTCTTAGCCTAGAGACTGACAAAGATTTCCTCATGGAAGTTGAGGATCTGGTTAAGAAAAGGCTTGTATACGAGAAGCGTGGCATAAAGCATACATCATAAAACTGCAAGTTGTAAGCTATAAAGAAAAGGGTCTAATTCATAAATTGCTGAAGACTAGCTTATGTGAGGCTTTGCACAAGAGAAATGCTTGAAACGGTGAGTTTTGGTTAGTGGAACACTAGCTTTGTTTTTCGTACATATACATATGATGAAAGGTGGATTATTCGAATTTCAGTGCTTCCTTTGAAGGCTTGATCGCTAAAGAGATTTCCAGAGACTAGCAACGTAATTTTAATACATTTCGAAGTGTTTTTATTAATTACGATTGCATTTTTGATGAATTCTATGATGGCGGTTCTGTTGAATTTCACCCTTGAAAGAACAGTAGTCCAACATTGGAGTATTGAGGCTCATGGCAACTCAACTATCCATCTCCACGACTCAATCATGTCACGACCACCCTACCTTTCAGGCTACACAACAGCAAATCGCTTTACAGGCAATGCAATGGTCTATTTCCACAACTCAACTCTGAATGGAACAGTCAGCTGTGAGCAGTCAGCTTCTTTCACTCTCGTGAATTCAACTCTTTATGAATTATGGGCTCATGACGACTGCAACATCACTCTAATCAATTTAGCCATTTATTTGCTGATCACGGATCCTCCAATCATATATTCCCTAAACTCCACAGTTTTCGCGGAAATTCGTCTCTCGTCTCCCGTGAAACTTGAGTGCATTTCAGCTTCTATCCTAGAAGAGACTTCTGTAACCTTGCCTGGTGATATTTTTCGTCTTAGCACGCACTTACAGGTTGAGTGTTCCTTCTCTGATCTCGCTGAGATACAGATTAGAATCTTCTATGATGAGGAACAAGTGAGGTCTCTAGGAGCTAACGAGAGTGATCTCAGTCTGTACTTCCTAGACGCTTGCTAAGGCAATTTGAGTTTGTGCCTAATTCAAGGAATAAACACAAACGATAACTATGTTTGGGCGAATGTTACTCACTTCATCTACTTCGTGTTGGGTGTTCCTTCCTTCTATTATGTAGGTGAAGTCACATTTTCAAAGAACATCGTAGGAAAGGGTTGTAATCTCACTGTTAACTAGACGGTTGTGAATGTAGCAGGCTACGAAGGATATTTCAACGTCACCCTAAATGCCAACACTACACTTCGATTCAACATAGTGCGTTTTGAATGCTGGAGAATCGATAGACCTCTCCGTCGTATGGAACACCACAGAAACCGTATGCGGTACATACAAAATAAGTATAGGTTTGAACGGAACTCAGCTTATGTTTACTGTAGTATGAGTAGTTGTCACCATCCCAGGCGACGTAGATGCAGACTTCGCGCGCGCTTGTGCGGGATACATGACCATCGCCTTGTTTAAGACTTATAATCATCTAACGGAAATAAATAGTGGAATGGAAGGGTTTGAATGGGTTATGTTTATCTTTAC
>DAOVMU010000050.1 GCA_030630585.1 Candidatus Bathyarchaeota archaeon
AACGCATGGAAAAAGCCCATAGCGCTTTTCACGGTGTTATTCACCCTATTTACTTGGAGACAAATAGTCCTTCTCACGATGGATAATTTCATGGACATAAGTACTGAATATAAAGAAGGCCTCCTAACTTTCGGGGTTTACTACCTCTCCGTGGCCTTGTTCATTATAATAGGTTCAATTTCATTTGGAAGAACTAAACAATGTTTACGTATTCCTGTGTGGGCCATCTTGGCAATGTTAAGTTCTATGATTTTACTGTTGTTTGGAGTTAGTGCAACTGGAGCTAAAGTTTTCTATATGTTCCTCGCAGGCGCATCTGTGGGAATAGGAATTCCTTCGTGTCTAGCTTGTTTTGCAGACAATACGTCTGCTGAAAATAGAGGACACACTGGCGCTATAGCTTTCTTCTTTACAAGCCTTACCTTTGTACCCCTCGCAATCATAGTCGGTATACTAAAAGCGCAAGACTTTGTCCTTCTCTCACTTTTTTGGGCGCTTCTAAGTCTAATACTCGTTGTCGCCTTTAGGGTGAAAAAGAAAGCTACTGAAGAAGGTAAAGTGAATTTAAGATCAGTTATTCGTAATAAACAATTTTTGCTTTACTTTGTACCGTGGGTCATGTTCTGTTTTATTGATGCGTTTGAAGCACCTATTCTGCAACACTTTGTTATAAAAAATTTCGGAAACGACTTCATGAACTCTATACTACTTATGGAAACAATTGTCGCCGCATTTGCTATTCTTGCGGCGGGGTTTCTAGTTGATTATTATGGACGGAGGCGAATACTTCTGATTGGTTTCATAATTTTGGGGATTGCCCATGCAACAGTAGGAATTGACCCGTGGAGCGTTTTTTCATGGTATCTTTACGCATTGATAGATGGACTTGCTCTTGGAATTTTCATAGTCACGTTTGTCTTCACAGTGTGGGGAGATTTGTCTTCACGAGGAACTAGGGAAAAATACTACGCCATAGGCAGTCTCCCTTTTTTCGTCATCGTGTATGTTCAAAAGATAGTCACCCCTTACATCCTTAAAATTGACATTTCCACTGTCTTCTCATTCGCCAGTTTTTTCCTGTTCCTAGCTGTCTGGCCCCTGTTTAATGCTCCCGAGACTCTGCCTGAAAAGAAAATGAAGGAAAGAGAACTTAAGAAGTACATTGAAAAAGCAAAAAAGATTAAGGAAAAATACGATTGACATTTTTTCCTTGATGAGGGAAATGTATATTCTTTCAGGTGATATTGACGATGGAGTGTAACCTTCACTGTAAGTACTGTTTCGGTGAGGTGTTCAAGGATGTGGATGCTGATTTCCCGGATTTCGAAATCGATTATTGCTTGCTTAAGAAAACAAACTGTGACATTGGTTCGTTGAATAGGTTTTGTCGGCAAGATCCCGGCTGCGTACTGACTTTTTATGGTGGTAAACCACTACTCTGCATTAAGGAAATTAAACAAATTATGGATCGTGTGAAGGCTAAGCATTTCCTAATTCAAACAAACGGGTTGCTCCTAGACAGCTCAGAACCCAAATATGTTAACCGCTTCCACACGGTTCTTGTTTCTATTGACGGTGACGAAGCGCTAACAGATTTCTACAGAGGAAAGGGCACACTTGAAAAGGTAATCAACAATCTGAAACTGACTAGACAGAATGGCTGTAAAGGCAAACTAATCGCTAGAGTGACCGTTATGGAAAAAACAGAAATCTACAAGCAGGGTAGATGGCTTCTGAACAACGACGAGTTCCCTTTTTCTTCAGTTCATTGGCAACTAAATGCCGGCTTCTGGAACGATTTCGCGCGCGCGATTTTAAAAAAATGGATTGAAGAGAGCTATAATCTTAGAATCCGCAAACTGGTCAAGTTCTAGGTTGGCTACATGGAAAATAACGGTGCGGTTTTAAGGATTTACCCCTTTCTCGGAATAACCCAATCACTTCTCTTGAATGAAAAGCAGAACCTTCTACGCTGCGGTGCGGGATGCACAAACTATGCTATACAAACAGACGGTTACATTGTTCCACGCCCAGCAATGTGGGGATGAAAACCCATTATCTTGGGCACATAAACGCCACTAACCCGTTGAAATTAAAGAAACCCTTCGTTAACGAACCATGCACCAAATGTGACATTTTCAACATTTGCAGTAGCCGCTGCCTTTACACCAACATTACTAAGCGATGGAACCCCAAGGCCTACAGTTCAGTTTGTGACACTGTGCAAAACCTAATAGGCGCAATAACCAAAGAACTGTCCAGAATAAAAAAGGATCATTCAACATGGAAAAGTATGTCTGAGAGATTTCGAATTCATGAAGTTTAATGGATGTGAAATAATTCCCTAGTTGCCAGTTTAGGAATTTAAAAAAATGGTTAGCTTTATCAAGGTTGAGGGAAATATCGTCGCGGGTGTTTTTGAGCAGAGGTTAACCCGTTTCTCAGCTTCAGTCAGAATCAAAGGTAGAATTGTTGAGTGTTTTTTGCCTAACCCTGGGAGAATGCTTGAACTCCTAGCTTATGGAACAGAAGTTATATTGAACGAAGCCTCAGGTGGAGAGAGGAAAACATCCTACGATTTGATAGGAGTTTATTATAAGGGTCAAAGAATTTCCTTAGATTCACGCGTGCCAAATAAGCTGGTTTTAGAGGCTTTAAAAAACAAGGACCTTCCAGAGTTTCTGGAACATACCTCAATAAAGCCCGAACACTCATACGGGCACACAAGATTTGATTTCTTATTAAGCAATGAGCATGAATTTTGCCTGTTGGAAGTGAAGTCTTGTACCCTTGTGAAAAATGGGGTGGCTCTGTTTCCAGACGCGAAAACTAAAAGAGGAAGTAGACATGTGAGACACTTACTGAAAGCCAGAAACGAAGGGTACAGAGCATGCATATTGTTTATGATTCAAAGGACCGACGCATATGTCTTTGCGCCAAACGATGAGGCTGACCCGGAATTTGGAAGGATTTTGCGACACGCTGCCGCACGGGGAGTTGAAGTTTACGCTTATTGTTCCGAGTTTGTTGGAGACAGGATCATACTGAAAAGAAAGATAAAAGTCGATTTACAGCGTTAATTTAAATTTGCTTCAGCTCTATCTTATGTGCGGTGAATCGTGTGTCTGTGACGCTGCGTGATGCTCAGCATCTTTGTTGGAAAAACTTCAAGAAAATTAATGAAAAACTTGATCCGGTAAGAGGTAAAAGCTGGACCCCTTTCGTGATGGTTACTGACCTCCTTGAAGAGGCTGGCGAAGTAGCCTCAGCAGTTAAAGGGTTAGAAGGTTTTAAGCCTCCTGAAAAGACTAAAACAAAAGAAATGCTAGCCACAGAGCTTTCAGACATGCTTTACATAATCTTCATTTTAGCTGAACATTACAGCATAGAGTTGGAAGAAGTCTTTTTACAAACTGTAAACGATTACATACTCAGATTTGTCACGTAACGCTGAAAACACAGAAAAAAGAGAAGAGGCTATTACAGTTTTTTGTACACAGTGTCTCCTTCTCTTACCCTTTGCTCAACCTTTAAGCCTATGCTTTGTCCAGCCTCAGCCTTCTCAATGTTCTCATGCTCAATCTGCATGGACTGAATAACTTGCTCAAAATCCGTGTTAGGTCCCTTAACAAGTATGGTGTCGCCAACAGTTAGAAGTGCACTGAGTTCAATAACAGCTACACTGATTTTTGTGAAGAAATGGGTTATGCGTCCAACTTCAACAACGTTTTCTTCACTCAAATATTTCCTCTCCTAAAACAAGTAACACGCATTAGCATAAATAATTTATTACATATAATTTTGACGATTTATGTGTGCTCTATTTCAGTTTTCTGAACAGCATGAGGTCTTCAGGTGTTGTGCAGACGTATTTAAAGTGCGTGTGCCTATCAGCAACCTAGACCTATGTACTCCAACTATAGCCTGCACCTACACAATAGGCTAGGAATAATCTGCATCTATATAAGTCAGCGAATTTCTTAATACTCAAAATTCACACTAAGATACGCGCTATAAACATTAACCAAAATGTCTGGAGACCTTACAAACTTGGAAATTGTAGTTATAGGCATGGGATATGTAGGCATTCCAACGGCTGCAATGTTAGCCAACGTGGAAGGCTTTAACGTTATCGGGGTGCAAAGAAGGTCCAAGCGGTCTGGATGGAAGATTGATTACCTCAACGCGGGAAAGTGTCCGATCAAAGGCAACGAGCCTGGTCTGGCTGAGCTGATTAAAAAGGAGGTAAAAAAAGGTAGCTTCAAAGTCACCGATAACATGTCGGTGTGCAAGAAAGCCGATGTGATTCTCATTGATGTTCAGACACCAGTTGATGAAAACCATGTGCCCCAGTATAGTTCACTGAAAGAAGTATCTCAAGCTGTTGGTAGGTACATGAAAAAGGGAGCAATGATCATTATAGAATCTACTGTAGCTCCAGGCACTACTAACTATGTCGTCAAACCGATAGTGGAGGAAGCTTCTGGGATGAAGGCAGGCGAAGACTTCAACCTTGTCTTCTCCTACGAACGCGTTACGGTAGGCCGACTACTTCATAACATGAGGTACATGCCGAGAATTGTAGGTGGTCTAACCCCTAAATGCACTCAACGAGGTGTTAAGTTCTACCGTAATATTGTCAAGGCGAAACTGTTTCCTACAGACTGTCTTACAGCTGAAGTGGCTAAGGTCACTGAGAACACCTACCGCGACGTCAACATCGCATTCGCAAACGAAATCGCCTTAGTATGTGAGAGCCTCGGCGTCAACGTTCATGAAGTCAGGCGCTTCGTGAACTCCTTACCCAACGACCCGTCTGATCCTGCTAAGAACCCATACAGAATGATGCACATCCCAGGCGCAGGCGTCGGAGGCCACTGTCTCCCAAAAGATCCATGGTTGCTGAACTATGGCCTTAACGTTTATGGAACCTTCGAGTTCGCTCCAAAGATTCTCATGGAAAGCAGAAGGATAAACGATTTCATGCCGCAACACATGAAAGATTTGATAGAAGAAGCGTTGGGCGAGAAGGGTGTGAAGCTTGAAGATGCAAGAGTATGTATATTGGGCATCGCGTTTCTAGCGGACTCTGACGACACGAGAAACACGCCAACGTTACCGCTTTACAATCTCCTTAAAGACGTCTGCAAAGAAGTAGTAGTGCATGATCCATTCGTCAAAGAGTTTGAAGAGGTAGTTCTCATAAGCGACCTAGCAGAAGCCCTGAGAAACAAGGATTGTATAGTCATCATGACCCGTCACAAAGAATACCTCAACATCCACTTAGACCGCCTTAAGACAATCGTTGCGATAGTCGACGGTAGAAACATCCTCAATCCCGAAGACTGTGAGAAAGCTGGCTTCTCCTATCGCGGCGTAGGCGTAGGCAAGACACGCGCTTCAAAAGATCATCACGCAGAACATGAGGATCAACCCATTCCTGACAAGGAATGAACGTGCGGCTTCTAATGAGAAGTGGCGCGCATAAAAACAGGAGTTTTGCGGAGACATCTCCCCAGCCGACAAAAATGATTTACTCAACTATCTCACCCTCCAAGTAGGTCCCATATGCCGTTACAATTTTCGCACACAAAGTTTTGCCGATTAAGCTGCCTGAGCCAGCATTCTTGAGAACGACTGGTTTGTAGGTGAAGTTACGTGCAATCCAAGAACCAGGGATCTTGCCAACTTCATCCACAAAAACTTCGCCAGTCCAGCCGATCCAACGTTGATTTCTCTCAGAAGCAACTTTCCTGACCAACTCGGCTGCTAGACGGCTTCTACGCTTGATTTCTTGAGAGGTTACGAAGTCTTTCTGCATCTCAGCTGCGATGGTTTTTGGTCTCGCAAAAAACTTGGAAACGTTGACTATGTCTGGCTTGATCTCCTGAATTAAGCGTAATGTCTTTTTGAAAGCCTCTTCTGTTTCGCCGGGAAAGCCGCAGATAATATCTGTAGCTAGAGTTACGTCTGGAAAACTAGCTCTAAAAGCTTTTACTACGTTCTTGAAATCGTCTGTGGAATAGAACCGTCGCATGCGTTTCAAAACTTCGTCGTCACCGCTTTGAACTGGCAAGTGAATGAATTTGAAGATTTTTTCACTCTGAAAAGCTTGAATCAAATCGTCTATGATGTTCTTTGCCAAGTTTGGGGTCATCATACCAACTCGAATCTTGAAATCTTTTCTAATACTGCACAGGGCCTTAAGCAGTGATGCAAGATTTGTGCCCATATCTCTTCCATAGCAAGCTGTGTCTTGCGAGGTTATCCAAATCTCCCTAACTCCGAAAGCCAAATCAGTTTTCACCCGCTCCACAATTTCTTGAATGCTATAACTTCTCAGACGACCCCTTGCGAAAACAACACAGCAATAGGCGCATGAACCTAAGCAACCATAATTTATAGGAATGATCCCTATAACAGGATTCAGCTGTATTCTGGGGAGTTTTAGGCTGGGCTTTGCATTCTCAGCTTCTTCTAAGGCAATAACTGTCTCGTCTTTCGAAACCCGCTTTGCCACGTGAACTATTTTGCTTCCTGCTGAGGGACCAACAATTCCGTTGAAATCTACTTCTTTACATAACCTTTGAAGGTTGATCAGCGGTAAACATCCAGCAACAATCAATTTTTTATCTGCTGGAACTCGCTTTAAAATCGTAATTATGCGATTTTCCGTTGGTCCTTTAACTGCGCAAGTGTTGTATATGATTATGTCTGCAGCCTCGATAGTGTTAACGAGGTTGTATCCAGCTTCCGCTAAGCATCCGGCTAAAACTTCCCCATCAGCCAAATTTGTCGAACAACCGAAACTCTTAATGAAAACCTGCATACCTTTCCATCGCAATTACATTAAATGCTTCAACAAGAAATAAAAACATACAGGTTTATGGAAACAGAAATTTACACAAATGTGAGACAGGACCTTAGCAAGCTTTAAATAGTGAAGACTAAACATATTTAATCCATATTTTAGGCATGTTATACAGGACTATAACCCTAAAAGCCAATTCTAGTGCATTATTGGAGGAGGAGATTAAATGAAGATGATTACTCTCTATCTGCCTGAGCCTTATATTGCGGCTTTGAATCAGCTTGTGAATGAGAAGTACTATCCGAACAGAGCTGAAGCAATTCGTGTAGCTATTCGTGATTTGATAAACGATGAGGTCTGGCGGAGGAAAACTGTTGGCTAAGCCACGCTCAGCAGAGCACACCCTTAAATATGCATGGCATGACGCTGTAAGCGCAGAAATTCGACCCTTAGGCTACTGTCACATTTTAGTGATCGGTATAGGCGGAGCAGGCAATAACGCTGTGACAAGGCTCATGGATATGAGCATAGATGGTGCAGAATGCATAGCTATGAACACGGATGCGCTTCATTTGGATGCTTCAAAGGCGCACAAGAAAGTTTTGATAGGTGAAAAGTTGACAAGAGGTCTTGGAGTTGGCGGGAATCCGAGGCTTGGCAGAGCAGCGATTGAAGAATCAAGGAAACGAGTTGAGGATTTGCTTGCGGATGTGGACATAGTTTTCATAACAGCTGGTTTGGGCGGCGGAACAGGAACTGGAGCTGCTCCGATCATAGCGAATATGGCAAGGCGAAGAGGAGCAATAACAGTCGCCGTTGTAACTACGCCTTTCCGTATTGAAAAAGGCAGAATGGAGTATGCTGCTCAAGCCTTAACTGAAATGCGGAGACAATGCGACACTGTAGTTGTAATAGACAACAATAAACTTATGCAACTCGTACCTCAGCTGCCCATAAACGAAGCTTTCAGGGTTGCAGACCAAGTTTTGGCAAACATGATCAAAGGAATTGTTGAAACAGTTTCAGCCCCAAGTCTAATCAACCTTGACTTCGCAGACTTTAGAACAATTATCAGACAGAGCGGAGTAGCCGTTGTCGGAGTAGGAGAATCAGACGCCCCAAATCGAGCGGAAGAAGCCGTGAAAAACGCTTTGAAAAGTCCACTGTTAGATGTGGACTATATGGGTGCAACAGGAGCCTTAATTCACGTTTCAGGCGACAACCAAATGACCATTGAAGAAGCAAACCGAGTGGGAGAAATAATAACAGAAATGATGGATGACAACGCTTTAGTTATTTGGGGCGCAAGGGTGAATCCAGAACTAAACGGCATGTTGAAAGTCACGCTTATGATGACAGGTGTAAACTCACCACATCTCCTGAGCGGATTCGGAACAATCGCACCACAACTTTTCAACTTGGAACCCTATGCAGAGCCAGAAAAACCACTAGACATAGACCTCAAGCTATACCAAATGGAACCGACGTTTCAATAGCTTCCCCAGTCACTTGTACTTTCTAAATAATCGAACCCCCCGCTTTTTCTAGAAACTTCAAGCAACGGCATTTTACCACTCTTCAACCAAGTTTGTTCACCGACCTTTCGTTCATGTGAAATTACTCATAACACACATTCTGCTACTGATCTGTCTACAACTCCACAATCCAATTCAAAAATCACTATCGCCATTAAAATAAGAACCAGCAACTTCTTTCCGACAACCAAGGAGGCGCTACAGAATTCATTTTCTCCTTTTATTCGCATATTAACCTAAAAAAAACATTAACAATTCCAAGACAAAGCTTCACAACGCATCATTCTATGCATGAGCCACCGTTCCTGACCTAATTTACTCTAGAAAACCTCCCGCAAATGTTATCTACCAATTGAGCCATTTGAAGTTTGAAGGAAAGAGTTTGTTGAGAAAAGTATTTCCGCGAATAATACTGACACTATCGTTAGTGTGTTTGGCAGCGTTAGTGTTCAACATTCAAGTAGTTCATACAGAATCTTTGTTGGTGTCGTCTGCTCAGTTTTCGATAGAGCCTTCGAATTGGCCTGCGGTTTTTTTCTGTAATGGAACAGTTTGCAATGAAACATTCATAGGAGAAGTTGGCAACACAATCACTATTGCCTTAGTAGCTTTCAACCTCAC
>DAOVMU010000042.1 GCA_030630585.1 Candidatus Bathyarchaeota archaeon
CCGTCAGGGTAGGATTCTACTGGAATCTTCACGACATGGCTTGTATATTCAATCCACGTTGTATTCCAACCAATCATAATGTCAATGCCATATAGATTCTTGACATCTTCAATTCTTACGGCGATAGTGAAGTTCTCGCCAGCAGCGTAATGGTTGTACTCGATAAGTGCAGGATCCACAGTGACGACGGGAATGGGGTCCGCCCATACAACCATCCCTCCAATAACACTGCTTACAAGAAAACTTAAAATCACTGTTAAAGCTACTTTTTTCAATTCTTGACCTTTCTCCCTATAACTGATAGTTTAAGCAACAAATAACATTTGTGGGAAAAATCTTCCAGAGCTGACCTGTTTATGAAGCGCCCGCTGGAGAGGAAAGCCGACACAAGTCAACCTTTAACCACCCTCTTTTTTTTGAAATACTGTTTATCCCACTAGAAGAATCTACGGATATCTGCTTCCGAATTTTTTTCGGGTTATCTCCCGCAAACTCCCATTTTTTGTTTTCTTGAATGCGACGTACATACTAGGGCACTTTTTGAACGAGCCCTGGGTGGGGTCCTTCGCAGCTCGGTTGCAGTCAGTTTCTCAGATAGGGCTCCCTTGCAATTTAGTTACAACAGTTGTAACTACTAAGATTTTTTTATTGCGTTGCAATCATGTTTTAGCCATAAGGCCTCTTGGGGTTGCATCAACAGATGCACTGTACCGGAGTGTGCACCGTCTCACCGTGGTTTGTGCCTCATGCCTTATACCTTCTACCAGCTCTGCAGAAGCCGGATATAAAAAAATTCCAGTAGATACTACAGTTGTACCTAACAGAAAAAAATCTCTCTCTTTTGACGCTTATCGACATTCAGGGATAAACTTATGCGCTCTTTGAGTGTACGGTGCATGTGAAGCCTTCAGGGGGATCTTAACCTCCCTCCCCCCCGGTATCATGAAACAGCATAGAGTTCCATGCTAAAGTAGACGAAAAGCCTGAAGAGATCAAGGCACTGCTAGAAGTAAGCTTTGAATACATCTGCCACCATGAAGAAGTGATGCTGTTCAAGAAGCGCAAGTGAAAAGGCATAGTTAAGTGGAAAAATGCTTAATTAATTGCTTTGACGTATTGCTGTGCAGACGGAAGAATAAAAAATGAGCGATGAAATTTCAAAACTACCACCTCACGTTCAAGAGCGTTTACTAAGACTTCAACAACTACAACAGACTCTTCAAACAGTCCTAGCGCAAAAGCAGCAAGTAGAACTCGAACAAACAGAGATTGAACAAGCCTTAAGCGAATTACAAGAGTTAGCAGACGACACAGTCATATACAAAGCGATTGGCTCACTACTGGTCAAAGCTGAAAAACGAAAAGTAACCGTTGACTTGAACGAACGAAAAGAGCTACTTAACATGCGAGTTCGAGTTCTTGGAAAGCAAGAAGAACGTTTACGAGGACAACTAAAGGATTTGCAGAGTAAACTCCAAAAAGACTTGAGCCCTGTTGCTGTCTCTTAACCCAAGAACCTTTTGGGTGGAAGATTGTGGAAGAACTAGGCATACAAGAGCTGAACAGTGAACAAATTGAAGAATTATGCTCAATTGTGGAAAAAACCGCCAGAGAATACGTCCTATCAAAGGTTTCTCCAAAAAGAATTGAGGAGCTAAACATAAGTGTGGAAACTGAAGGAACAAAACCTGTAACACTCACGGTTGACGTTGGCGTCTACCTATCACCATTAATGAAGGAATTTGACGTCCGAAAACTTGTTGACGAAGCAGTAAAAAAAGGCTTCACCTCAGCTGAAAACTATTTAAGGGAATTGAAATGTCATTTCAAGAAATAATCAAAATTTTGGATGAATCAGGTGCCAAACTTGTCGTTCTATTATGCCACCATAACGCTGACCCAGACGCTATTTGTTCAGCTTATGCCTTCAAGAGCCTATTGAAACGTTTCAGGCCAAATCTTGAAGTTCAAATTGGAGCCGCTCACGGGATAAGCCGACTTTCAAAGCATCTCCTTAAACATTTACCCATAAAAATAGAAACGCAACCTAATGTGGAAAATTCTGATGTGATAATGCTGTTGGACACCAACACAATACAACAACTGAACAATCTAGCTGGAAAAGTGAGAACCTCAAAGGCACCAATCATAGTTATCGACCATCACGCACCCCATCCAGAAACACAACAACTGGCAAGACTGTACATAATAGATGAGGAGGCTTCATCAACCTGCGAAATCATCTACACCTTTTATAAACAGACAGACATCAAACCCGAAGAAAACCAGGCAAAAGCATTGTTTTTAGGTATAGCCTTCGACACACGCCACTTCATCATAGCCAAATCATGTACACTGAAAACAATCGCAGAACTAACCGATGCTGGTGTAAACGCACAAGAGACATTGCCTCTGCTTTCGCTACCCATGGCATTTTCAGAACGCATCGCAAGACTAAAAGCCTCCGGAAGAGCCAATGTAGTCAGAATAAACAAATGGATAATTGCACTTTCACATGTAAGCGCCTATCAAGCCTCAGCGGCAAGAGCAATAATTGAATTGGGAGCCCATGTTGCAGTTATAGCTGGACAGAAAAATGGAAATCTACAACTCAGTTTACGGTCAAACCGTGAGTTTTGCAAAAAGACAGGCATCCACCTTGGCAGAGATATAGCCAAGCCTTTGGGAGAGTATCTGCATGGTTTGGGTGGTGGACATCCCACAGCCGCCGGGGTTAACGGGGTGGGAGTCGTTGAAATCGGCCTTAAACGTTGTTTATGGCTTTTGAAAGAAGAGCTGACCAATGATTAAGTAGCTACTCTTAAATGAGAAAAAGAAACTGCTTACAAGTAGGCAGGCACTATCGGCATGTCAATTATTGAAACAAAGAACCTCACATACACTTATCCCGGCGGAATAGAAACATCACTTAGAGACCTCTCCGTAAAAATTCAGAAAGGAAAATTTGTGTTAATCACTGGCCCAAGTGGATGCGGGAAAACAACCCTCTGTCGATGTTTTAACGGACTAATCCCACACTTCTACCAAGGCGAACTAGTAGGCGAAACAACTGTTGTCGGACTCAAAGTTGCTGAACACCCAATTTACGAACTGGCAAAACAGGTAGGACTTGTTTTTCAAAATCCGGAAAACCAACTTTTCGCCCTGTCCGTAGAAAAGGATGTGGCTTTCGGACTTGAAAACCTCGGAGTCCCAAGAGAGGAAATGCGTAAGAGGGTGGACTGGGCACTTAACCTTACAGGTATATACGACCTGAAGGAAAGAGCCCCTCACGAACTTTCAGGTGGACAACAACAACGCGTGGCAATTGCGTCTGTTTTAGCCATGCAACCAGAAGTAATAATCCTAGACGAGCCGACATCCTTCCTCGACCCACTAGGTGCAAAGAAAATATTTGAAGTCATTTATGATTTAAACACAAAGCTTGGAATCACTGTAGTGCTTGTTGAGCACAGACTTGACTTAACTGCAAGATACGCAAATCACATTATCATAATGGATAATGGAGAGATTATCCTTGATGGAGAACCACGCAAAATTCTAAACTCTGAGAAAACCCGCTTGATTGGAGTAGGAATTCCAAAGCCGACACGTCTCTACCAGATACTTCGAAAAGATGGAGTAAGGCTCAGCAACACCATTCCATTGTGTTCGGATGAAATGGCAACTATGCTAAGGGAGGCTCTCAAAAGCTAATGATTGAAGTCAAGGATGTTCACTTTGCATATCCAAATGGTGTGGAAGCACTAAAAGGTGTATCCTTAACAATCAAAAATGGCGAGTTCATAGCCATAATGGGAGAAAATGGTGCTGGAAAAACAACCCTCATTAAGCATTTCAATGGATTGCTTAAACCAACTAAAGGAAGCATATTCGTTGACAAAGTGGAGACCACAGAAGTTAGCGTCGCGGCACTGGCTAGAACAGTTGGATTTGTCTTCCAAAACCCAGACAATCAGCTTTTCAGCGAAACAGTTGAAGAAGAAATAGCCTTCGCACTAAAGAATTTTGGGTTCAAAGAAAAAACAATAAAAGGCCGCGTGACATGGGCTCTAAACCTTTTGGGCTTAACGCAGTACAGAAAAACCTCGCCCTTCATGCTCAGCGGTGGAGAAAGGAAACGTGTAGCCTTAGCTTCAGTTTTGGCATGGAACCCAAGAATATTGATATTGGATGAACCAACCATAGGGCAAGATCACCAACAGAAAGAAAAGCTTCTCCAGTTTATTCTACAAATGAAAACTCAAAGAAAAACCATAATAATTGTTACACACGATGTAGAGTTCGTCGCTGAGTGCGACCCAAGAGTCTTGTTGATGCACCAAGGAAAAATAGTGGCTGATGGTGAAGCACGAAAAGTGCTTACAAACCCAGAAATCCTACTCCACGCATCCATTATACCGCCACAAATAACTCAAGTCTTTCTACAACTATCCGATTTTGAACTGCCAAAAGAAGTCATCGATGTCTACGAAGCACGGGAAAAATTGCTCAATGCTCTGGAGAGAAAAGCAAAATGAGCGTCTTTGACGGACTCAAATATCGAAGGGTGTACTCTCCCATCCACAATCTGGATCCAAGAATAAAATTTATCTACGTTTGCGCGATTTTTGCAGCCACAATAATCTACTGGGAACTACCACCCTTAATAACGCTCTTCTTGATACAAGTTCCATTCGTCGTTTTGGCTGGTGTACAACGCGAATGGATTCGATCCATGCGAGGTGCAGCATTCCTAGCCACAATAATTTTCGTAACGAACTTTATCTTTTCATACATAAGCGCCGGCTACACAGTCACAGCATCTAACTTGGAATATGCAATAGCCATGACTTTACGCTTCATAGTACTTGTCGAATCTTTTTCCGTTTTCTTTCTAACCACATCACCAGATCACCTAGGTTTAGCCTTGGAACAAACACGAATACCCTACGAGTTTTGTTTTGCCTTCACAACCGCTGTGCGATTTGTCCCTGTTCTAGCCGAAGAAGCTCAAACAATTATCGATGCCCAGAAGGCAAGGGGTTTAGAGCTTGAACGTGGAAACTTTCTGAAAAGAATTAGAAACTATATTCCAATCCTTATACCTTTGATTGTGAGTGCAATCCGCAGAAGCCTAGAATTAGCCGAAGCTATGGAATCTCGTGCATGGGGGGCAACGGAAAAACGCACAAATCTGTATGTGCTTAAAATGCATAGAGGAGACCTCCTCTTAATAGCCATAACCATCTTAATCCTAGCGGTCGCAATCTACGTCCGCCTTTTCTTAGAAATTCCACCTCTAAGTAGCCTATTGAGAGGCTCTTTTTTTTAGCCACAAGATTTTTAATATAGGCGTTTGTGTATGGGTTTTCCGGAGTTCGAAAGAAATTGGAATGGTTGGAGGCCACAGCCAAGGAAATCATTTCCGGCATAAAGCATTCCATCGAAGAGCTCAACATAAAAGATGTTGAACAACTCATTAAGCTTCTGCTCAGGGCTAAGCATAATAAGATCTTCATTGTAGGCATGGGTAGAAGCGGATTTGTCGGCAGAGCCTTCGCGCTACGCTTGATGAATCTGGGTTTCAACGTTTATTTCTTAGGTGAAACCATAACCCCCGCCGCGGAAGAAGCAGACCTGCTTCTCGCTATTTCCGGCACGGGAACCACAAGAATGATTTTGACCGCAAGCACTGCCGCCAAGGAGATTGGTGCAACAATAGTTGCTGTAACCAGCTTCCCAGAGTCTCCTCTAGGTCAATTGGCAGATCACGTTGTAACTCTTAGAGGAAGAACAAAGAAGGGCTCGCCTAGAGAAGAAGATTACCTAGCCAGGCAGCTTGTTGGCGAGCGTGAACCGCTAAGCCCTCTTGGAAGCATTTTTGAGAATAATTGCATGGTTTTTTTGGATAGTTTAATTGTGGAGCTGATGCACCGATTAGGTCGGACTGAGGAGGATTTAAAGCAGAGACATGCAACAATAGAATAGGAACAAGAACTCTGGGGCGTGTAAGACATTCGTGCAAAGTGGAAAAAGAAGAAGATGCGTCGAAAGAAGAGGAAAAGAAAGAGAAGACAGGAAAGGTACAAGTAAGCTTATCACTTAGCACATTTTTTTGATAATCGTTTCTTAGCTTTTCTGCCAGTTTGCCATCTCCAAGGATTAACACCTAGTGATATTACGGTTTCTGCAAGCCTAAATAAAATGAAGGTATGGCATAGGGAAAGTCCAAGATACGTAGTTAACCCGAACTCGGAACAAAAACGCACACTTCGCTTGGGTTAGAATTGGTAGTTTTGTGATTGTTAAGAAAGCACGCTAAAGATTAAACATGCATATACCTTATTAAGACTCACGACACAGTATATCAAGGCTTCCACAACAACCTCTGAACAAAAAATGACGATACAATAACGGTGAAAACAAATGCCTAAAGCTTCCAAAACAGTGGAAAAACCAGTAGGCATACTCATAAAAGGAGAAGATAAAAAACCAGCTGTTTTCAGAGAAGCTTATCCTATACAAGAACCTTACGTATATGCGGCAATAGTTAAACATCCGAAAACACAAAAAATAATGTATGAAATCATGGAGCCGACGCTGCAAAAAGATGAGGAAGAACGGCTAAAGGAAATAAAGACGTTTCTAATGGAAGAAGTAGACGTAAACCTAAAAGAAATAGAAACCAAGGAGAAAGCAGAAAACTATCTGAAAGAAAAAACAAAGGAAATAATCAAAAAATATCGAATAAAAGTTCCACCTAAAGCTGTAGACAAGCTTACATACTACATAACACGCGACTTCACAGGCTATGGAAGAATAGACTCATTAATGAAGGATCACTTAATTGAGGACATATCCGCAGACGGGGTAAACATACCAATTTATGTTTGGCATAGAATATACGAGTCGTTACCAACAAATATAATATTCAATGATGAGGCTGAACTTAACTCCTTCATAATCCGATTAGCATATTTAGCAGGAAAGAACATCTCGATAGCATCTCCAATCTTAGATGCATCCCTTCCTGACGGAAGCCGTATTCAGCTAACCTATGGAAAGGAAGTCACAAGAAGAGGCTCAACATTTACGATTCGACGCTTCAAAGTGGACCCGCTAACAATATCAGATTTGATAGCACTCAACACCGTTTCCTCAGAAATAGCGGCATACTTATGGTACATCATAGAGAACAGAGCTTCAGTCCTTGTAGCTGGCGGAGTTGCAGCTGGAAAAACAACAATGCTGAACTGCTTATCCATGTTCATAAAGCCTGAAATGAAAATAGTGAGCGTAGAAGACACGCAAGAGCTTAACCTGCCACATGAAAACTGGATACCATCAGTTGTGAGATTAGGCTTTGGACATGAAAACAAAAGAGACGGAAGCATAACCCTCTTCGACTTACTAAAGGCTGCTGTTAGGCAAAGACCAGACTACATTATTGTTGGCGAAGTCCGGGGAAAAGAAGCTTACACGCTTTTTCAAGCGATGGCCACAGGCCATCTTGGTTTGAGCACCCTACACGCAGAATCAGTTGAAGCTGTAATAAATCGTTTGGAATCCGAACCAATGAACATTCCAAAACCGCTTGTAGCAATGATAGACGTTGTAATAATTATGGCAAGAACGGAAATGGAAGGAAAACCAGCGAGAAGAGTAACCACAACAACAGAAGTTTTGGAGCTAGACCGGAAAACGAATGGAATACCAACTGAAGAAGTTTTCAAATGGAAACCGAGAGAGGGCAAGTTTGTCTTTTCTGGCTACAGCACCCTTTTGGAGAGACATATAAAAAAGTCAGGCGTTACAAAAGAAAAAGTCAAACGTGAACTTCGTCGTAGAAAGGTTGTTTTGGAATGGATGGTTCGAAAGGGCATCCGCCGCTACATCGATGTCGCAAACGTGATTCGAGAATACTACGCCAACCCGAAACGTGTTTACCACAGAGCCAGAGTGGGCCTAAAATGAAAACCATTAAAATCCCAAAAAGAATAAAGAGATCTCTCAACATCCTCAAAAAAAGACTCAAACCAAAAGCAACACAACAAACTTTTAGACACGCAATAGAAAAACCTCATTCCATAGCCTATCAGCTTATCGGAGAAAAAACTGGCCGCATTCTACCGCTTTTCAGGGACATGGACTTGAATTTACAAAGGTCTGGAGTAAAAATAAGTTTCAAAGCTTACGTCAGCCTAACAATTCTCGCCACAATTCTGATTTCACTTGCCACACTAACCCTTATTCCATGCCTACTTGCTTTCATTTTCAACATACCTTTTTATCCCGCAGTTTTGTTTGGTGTTGGCGGAAGCCTATTTGCTGTTGCAATTTCAACAATCGGATTTTACGTCTACCCAATCTACCGCGCTGACAAGCTTAAAAGAGAGCTAGAAGACGAATTGCCGTTTACTACAGGCTATATGGCCATTCTTGCCAGCGCTGGCGTTTCACCAGAAAAAATTTTCCACTCAATTTCAAATCTCAGCGTACCTTTGACCGTCTCCGAAGAAGCCAAAGATGTTGTCAGAGATATCAACCTCTTCGGTTTGGACATAATCTCTGCCTTGGAGAAAACATCGAAACGAACCCCTTCTGAAAGGTTTCGTGAAATGCTAGAGGGTTTCATCTCCACAATCCACTCAGGCGGAAATCTGGCGACTTATCTTCGTGAAAAGTCTGGGCAGTACATGAAAATAAAGAGAATGAACCTACGCAAGTTTTCTGACACCTTGTCCATTTTATCAGAGTTCTACGTGTCTCTGCTTATCACAGGACCTCTGCTTCTTGTTATCATGCTTGCAGTTATGGCTATGCTTGGCGGAGGAAGCCTAGGTGCGCTGAGCCCAGACTTCTTACTCAGTATAATCACCTATCTTGGAATTCCGTTAGGGTCTACAGTGTTTCTGATAATTTTGGATACGATTTCACCAAAATGGTAATTAAAATGCCAAAAATAGAAAAACACGTGAAGCAAATTGCGTGGATTACCTCGATTTCCTTAGCTGCAGTCATAATCTTACTTGGTTATTTCACTTTTAGGGAAAGCCCAACGTTTGATGAGTTTGTTCTCTTCGCTGTCATGGTTGCAATCTTTCCTCCAACAGTTCTAAACTACATGGATCACAGGTGGAGAAAAGCAGTAGATAGGCATTTACCAGATCTTTTCAGAAGCATAGTTCAAGCCCAAGAGACAGGCATGACTCTTCCCCAAGCCTTGGAAGAAGCCTCTAAGAGAGATTACGGTCCACTTACAGGTGAACTAAAAAAGATGACTACGCAGATTTCTTGGGGAATGACTTTTGAAGAGGCGCTCCTAGCCTTAGAAAGGCGTGTTGACACAGTGCTTGTACAGAGATCTGTGCCAATGATAATTGAGGCAAGCCGTTCAGGGGGGCATGTAGAGAGGGTTTTTGATCCAATGGGCAAGTTCATACAGACAACGCTTCTGCTTGATAAAGAACGGCGAAACCAGACAAGACCGTATCTTGCAATAATTTATGTAGCTTTTTTTGTATTCTTATTCACAATCATACTACTATTCAGGTCATTCTTCGCCAGTATAGAAGGCTTGTCGATACTCGGATCCAGTGTGATGGCGCCTCAAGAAATGCAGCGAATGTTCTTTCACATGACTGCAATTCAAGCCTTCTTTGGAGGACTTGTTGCTGGAAAAATGGGGGAAGGAACCATTAATGCTGGATTGAAACACAGTGTAATCCTCATGCTTTGTGGATACACCGCGCTAAAACTTTTCTTGTGAGGTAGAGAAAATGGCGGGTAAGCTTAGAAGATTTTTCCGTGGCAAACGGGCTATAACTCCTGTGTTAAGCAACCTTTTGCTCATGGTTGTGGCTGTGGCCGCAATGTCTATCGCTACAACGGCCACCCATGTAATCACGACCAATCTGCGGCAAACTATGAGTGAGCGTGTCGTTATAGAAGATTTATGGTTTAATCCTTCAA
>DAOVMU010000101.1 GCA_030630585.1 Candidatus Bathyarchaeota archaeon
AGCACGATTAATGTATGTAACACGTTCCAAGTCGTTTGTATTGAATTTCCTTAGTTTGAAGCTTTGTTGCAAAAGCTTTTCTCCCCGGCTCGTCTTCAACTCAGAGTTGAGAGCATGTTAATCTCTTCTGCACTTACTGTTTTTTGAGAATTTCTAAAGCCTTTCAATCTTCCTCTCTCTTGAATTCCGGTAAAGTAGCGTTTCCATTGGGCATCGCCCACACCTTTGCCTTTTTTCCAGCGATGCTGAAAGCCTCATTCAAAGCATCGTTTACAGCTCTTGCTGTTTTTAGCTTGAAGACATTCACGGCATAAAAATCCGGCATTGACGAGACCAAGATTATCTGAACCTTTCGTAAAGCCTTCATCAAATAGTAGGCTTTATGTCCACCTAAAACAAAATTGCGTTTAATGCTTCTTTCAACAGCTTTTAAATCCTTAAACTTGACCATCCAATCATAGAATACTTGATTTCCATATCCTTCCGGACATTCAGCTACAAGGATTACTACTCCACCACGCTTAACCACTTCGAGGGTGTTGTCAACACCTTTATAGGCTTGGAAAAGGTTCAAGTCCGCTGGATGCCCACCTGGACTAACGACAACTATGTCTGCTTTACGGTTCACCTGTACACGGCACATCTCATCAACAAGCTTTGTTCCTTCATAGAACACCTTTTCCAAGTCGCCTGCAAAGGCCTTAACAATCTCACCTTTACCGTTAACTACAACGTTTACAACAAAGTCCACCTTTGCAAGCTTCGCTGCTTCAACCATGTCCTCATGGACAGGGTTTCCTTCTAAGACACCTGTTTTGGCTTTAGGATGCAAAAGCATGACATGATTGTGCCTTATTGTTTCTTCTCCAGACACTGCAGGTAAAACGCTTTTTCTCCCTCCACCGTAACCAGCATAATAATGGAAACATATGTCTCCTGTCAGGATCTTAATGTCCGCTTCAGCGAAAACACGATTCAAATGAACTTTTGTTCCATGCTTCTTGGTTTTACCTATGTAAACTAAGTCTTGAGCCTTGCAATCGTGGCTGGTGACCTTTACACGGTTGAGAACCTCTTCACCCAACAACCTTAAAGCTTCTTCACGAGTAACCGCCCTATGCGTGCCACAACCAAAAACAACCCTTATGTTTTCTTCTCTAACACCTGCCATAATTAACTCTTCAAGTATCGGCGGAACCATAAGATCACTTGGGGCAGGTCTGGTCGCATCATCAACAACTATAGCCACTTTATGTTCTTGCTTTACAATGCTGCTCAAAGCTTCAGAGTGTATAGGCTCCTCCAAAGCCCTTTCAATCTCGGCCCTAGCGTCTGGTACACCAGACTTTTCCACTGGCTCGATTGAACCTAAGAAGTTTCGAGTTGGAATTCTCACGCATACCTCTGTTTTCCCATATGGAAGCCATACATCAACCATGTTTAGCTTCGCTCCGATGGAAGTTAAAGGCTATTGCAGGTCTTTTAAGTGTAACGGACCTTTTTAACAAAGGTCTTTTAAGTATTTAACACAATAGTATTTTTCTGGGATTCTAAATGTCAATTGAAATGAAAACACCAAGCAAAAACGAAATTCTATTCGTGTGGTTTAACCGCTATGCTGGAGTAACCATTAAAACCCCTTCAAAAACGTTAGTTATAGACCCTGTCGACGTAAAACCCAGAAACTTAAAAAAAGTTGACGCAGTCTTAATCACACATGAACATTATGACCATTTAGATCAACCACTTGTCTCGGAAATCCATAAGCTCACACAATGCGAAGTTGTAGCTGACCCGACATCTGCAAAAAGACTTCAAAACTTAATTCCTCCGGAGAAATTACGTGAAGTTCATCCCGGCTCAGAAGTGAAGTTCGGAGAAGTTTCTGTCAAAGCTGAAACAAGTAACCACCCACCAGCAGCCACACCAGTAACCTTCATAATAACGAGTGAAGACGGAGTCAAGGTTTACCATACAGCAGACAGTATACCATTTCCAGAGATGGCAACAATAGGTGAAAGAGAAAAACCCGATATTGTCTTCTGCACTGTTGGAATTGCGCCTGGCGCATCACCGGAAACAGGTGTTGAAATCGCAAGATTAACAAAGCCCAAAGTCGCTGTTCCCTATCACACAGGCTTAACCGAGGATCTAAAGAAGTTCGCCGAACTCCTCGAAAAGAATATGCCAAATGTAACATGTCTAATTCCCGAAGTAAACAAAATTTATCAAGTCTCTAAAAAGGTGTGAAAACATTGTCAAAGAAAGAAAGCGAAGAAGCCATAAAAACTGAAATCAGTAAAATCCTGAATAAAATAGGCGCCCTAAGGTTCGGAGCCTTCAGACTTACAAGCGGAAAAATAAGCCCATACTACATAGATTTGAGGATAGTTCCAAGTTTTCCAGCCGCCTTCCAAAAGATCTGCAACCTGCAAGCGAGCTTCATCAAAGAAGAAATGGACGTAAAGGCCTTCAGCAGAATAGCCGGAATTCCCATTGCTGGCATACCCTTTGCTTCTTTAATCGCTTACAATTTGAAAAAACCGTTCCTCTACATACGTAAAGGTGTGCAGCTGCATGGAAGACAAAGAAGAATAGAAGGAATCTTGACACCTGGAGATCGTGTTTTACTAGTTGACGATCTAATAACAACTGGTCTGTCTCTAATAGAGGCAATGAAAGCCATAGAGGCTGAGGGAGGAGTAACCACAGACGCTGTAGTGCTCCTAGACAGAGAAGAAGGTGGAAGAAAAAAACTCGAAAAAAACGGGATAAAACTTCATGCACTGCTCAAAATGAGCGAAACCGCCAACAAACTATACGATATCGGGGCAATAGATGAAACCAAATTAAAAACGATTCTGAAGCAAATTAAAAAAACATGAAAACAGGCGAAAAATGAAGTTACATAGGCGAAGTCTATTCATAAAATATAAGCTCTTTTTCCTCTAAAATCACGTGAAGCTTATACACAGCATCGTAAACATCTTCTTCTCTTTTCGCTCCAGTGCAAACCAATTTGCCGCTTGCAAACAATAGTATAACAACTTTAGGCTCAGCCATTCTATATATTAACCCTGGAAACTGTTCAGGTTCATACATCGTTTTTTCTAGAGAGTATGTTGCCTGCTCCAAATCTATCTTCCCACCTAAACTTGCAGAGGCTACGATATTCTGGATTGTTATCTCAGGTTTACCAACGATTACTATTCCACTCTCTTTCAGTTCTTTAACCACCTTTTTAACTGCTCTACGGGATTCTTTTTCAGATTTCGCTCCAGTACAGACCATTTTTCCAGAGTTAAAAATCAACGTAGCTGTTTTCGGTCTTTTCAACCTGAATACCAGTCCCGGAAATTGTTCTGGACGATACTCCACGCCTGGATATCCCTTCACAACAGCGTTTAAATCAATTTTTTGATTTAACGTTGCAGATGCCACAACATTTTCAATATGTATGTATACAGCCTTGATTTCCCGCATAAACAACACTTCTTGTAAGCCAATGTTTAAATACCCTTTATAAAGCCTTAGGCTCCAGCTGTCTTCTCCGAATTCTCTCCTTGCTTGACTCCAGATTTTTTGCCCGAAAACACTGGGATTACAAACTCCACAATAACCAAGATAACTATCAGAATTACGATTATGAATATTCCAGACGAGTTGTGCATGAAAAGGGCTACGTGCCCAACCCAAGGAATACGTAAAACAACCTTACCAATCACGTGGTCCTCTGGAACCAGCTCACGGTCAGGTGCATGGTTGCCATCACCCTGTGTTTGGAAGTAAGTCTTGTTGTCTTTTATCTGTTTTCCAACAGCTCTATGAACTATTAAGTCACCAACATCCAATCTACGGAACACGATAATGTCACCATCAGGATCCGCAGCCGCCTTGATCCTTTCCGGCGATATCCCCTGAACTATGATCAAGTCTCCAACATGTAGTGTTGGTTCAAACGGATGAGACCAACCATCACATCCCACGCCATATGGCTTGCACATGCTGCCAGAAGCTACAGTTAACGCTGGGTACTGCGTGTTTAAAACCAGTTGCGATCCATACCAGAAGCCGAAAACTAGTGCCACAATTAAGATTACCATTATTGCAGTCCGAGTGTACTCGTTTTCCCAAATTCTTGGCTTTGGATCTGTTGTCAATACCAGGCCTTCTTTTAGTTCACGTGCCCTTGTTGATTTAGTCTTCTGCATTTTAAAACTTAACGCTTAATCTCCGAAAAATAGGGGGAAAATGGGGACTGACTTTAGAGTTCTACGTCTTCTGAGCTAGTTTAGCTTTGTTTACAATCCATCGGAATTTCCTGTTGCAATTAGCACGTTCATACATGCGGGACATCGTTGCTGTTACGCGTATTTTGTCTGGATATCGGTCTGCAAGTTCCCAGGTTTTACATGATCCCTTGCAGGTGTTCTGGAATATGTTTATCTTTTTCGTGTCTTTTGCAGGACAGGCAGCATCAGAGCGTCTAAATCTTTTTCTTGCTTAGTACTACTCGGAAGGATTTCTTACATTTCGGACAGTCGAAAAGTCCGATTTCCAGTTGCATTCTTTTTCCTTTTTTGTCTGGACGTCCAGCCATTTTCCATGATTTTCTTTCTTTTGAAACGTTTGTTCCACATTTTGGACATTTAGCCATTTAGTTTTCCTCCAACATTACCATTACCCATGGTTTCCAACGATGATGGATAAAAGATTTTCCATTGTTTTTGGATAGAAAATCTTTGTTGGCACATCGCATTTAGACATGTTTATTACAAAAGTCCACAAGTTCTGCAAAAACTTTTAAGTTAAAACCCTAAAAAAGCACACATTAACCACATGAAGCAGCTTGTGAGAGTCGATTTGGCTCTGTTCGCTGTTGAACATACTCCTAAACTCGTCGTAGATTGCGTTTATGCTAGGCTTGAAGACTACCATTATGAGCTTACGATAGTTTCTGATGCAAAGTTCAGCTTGGTGTAATCAATGCATATGTCGAGTTGGTGTAAGAATATTAGCTAATGGTGCGCAAGGTTTTCAATCGACAACAGATTCAGCAAAAAAGCCATAAGACACGCAGTAAAATTGCATTTAAAATGGCGAAAACATCAAGCGAACATATTACAAAATCGTTCAAACTGACATCCAAAGAATCTACAACGTTCCCCATAATGCCAAAGTGGAAAGATGAGCGTGTACATCGGAGAAAAAGCCTCACATATCCAAGAAAAACGTGTGGGGTTGCTTTTTCTGGAAAACCTCGCTAGGCTTGTAAGGTAGAGAACGCGCTTGCTAACAATATGAAATCGAAACTGCAGCATGATGAAGATGATAACCTTCTTTTCTGCGGCCATTTTCCAAAATGCTTTTACCTATGATTTTCCGCTTATTCCTAGCATTTGGGGTTCAGTTAGGCTTGAGAGACTCTCCTGAAAACGCTTTTAACTTGCTTGTTAAGCCAGTTCGAAGGCTGATTCAGAAGAGGGGATTCTCAAAGCCGACAGAGCCACAAGAAAAAACCATACCAAAAATCCTAGAAGGAAAAAACGTTCTGCTTATTTCACCTACCGCCACTGGCAAGACTGAAGCTGCATTTCTGCCGGTATTAAGCATGCTTCTCCAAGAACCTCAAAGAATACTAGGCATAAAACTCTTGTATATTACGCCTCTGCGAGCTCTAAACAGAGACATGCTTGAAAGACTTCAATGGTGGTGCAACAACCTAGACATAAAACTGGCTGTTAGGCACGGTGACACCGAAACGAAGGAACGAACAAGACAGTCCAGAAGCCCACCAGCCATCTTAATCACGACTCCTGAAACTTTGCAGGCTATACTGCCAGGGTGGATCCTGCGTCAGCACCTGCGACACGTACGTTGGGTAATAATTGACGAAGTACATGAGA
>DAOVMU010000127.1 GCA_030630585.1 Candidatus Bathyarchaeota archaeon
CATCGATAAAAAGTTCGACAATGTCAGATGCAATTTGCACAATATCATCAACATGCTTCATTGTCGTGGGAAGCTGTGAATCAGACGTTCGAGAAAGCTTTTGTATTGTTCGCTCTATTTCAATTAGACATTTAAGCACAGGTTCGTCATTTGACTGCTGTTGGTTATAAAACGCTTGGTATACGATTGATTCTATGAAGGCAGGGTCGCCCAAACTGTAGTATATTGCTGCCTGCGCTTTTCTCATTGCTTCGAGTATTAGGCTGTGTGCAATAGAAGGTGTTTTCCGAGCTGCTAGAAGTTCTGCTTTTGCCTCTCTAAGGTAACGAAGAGCCCATCCTTTTCTATAATCACCTGCTGTAGTCATCTGGCATTGAGCTCCTACTGTTTATCCTCTTCAACGCTTTCTTCCATTTCACTTTCTTCTACCTTTTTGGCAATTGATATCAACCTAGTAATATATCCAGCTATCCTGTTTCTGAGCTTAATTGAAGAGATCTGGGTTAGAGATTCTACTGCTTTTTTGTTGCTTTGAAAGTCAGTAGTGAATTTGTCCGGGTATCGCCCTACTAATTCACGAGCAGCTTTTTTCACGTGCTCTTGCCGCACTTTGCCCAAAGTTTCTGTTCATCTCCTGTGTTTTTGGCTCTTGTAACTGTTTCCTTCTTTGGCTCTCTTAATAATTGCGGCTTCCATAAAAGCAATTTGGTTAAACCACTGTTACATAAAAACCCCAACCACGTGCTTCGCAACCCTTCTTCTATGAACCCCATAAAATCTGCGTCCATGCGCGCGCGCTTCCAATTCACATTCATCAAAATCCATTGAACCTGCTGGTAAAGTCATAGGCATAGCTATGGGCATGTTGCTTGGAAATAGCCAAAAAGAGAGAGATGAAATAAAAAACACACTGGAAAAAGCATACCGTGTGAGAAATGCAGTGATTCATGGCAATTTGAACAAGCTCAAGAAACGTATGCCTTACACCAAACAGCTTTTCACAAAAACAGAAGACTATCTCAGGAGTACTCTAAGAAAACTTGTTGAGGAATAGGCCATGAGTGATCTAAGTGAACAAGAAAAGGAAAGAATGAGGCAAACCAAAGATTACGAAGCAACCAAACCGATTTTACGCGCTTTTCTGACAACAATCACGAAATTTCTTCCAAAAATTAGTGCCGCTTTTCTACGATAATCGTGCGTGCAAAAATCACTTAAGAGACTACAACATAGACTCATAGATTCTACAGGTGAGAAAATGTCAGAGATAGTAGTTTCACGGAGAACATTCTTGATTGGGCTTGCCATTGCGATTCTGGCTTCGAGTGTTATCTCAACGGTAGTTTCGACGCAATGGGTTGCGATTCAAGGACCTAAAGGCGATAAAGGAGATGCGGGTCCACAGGGAGAACAAGGGTCAATCGGGCCACAAGGAGCCCAAGGACCGCAAGGAATACAAGGAGAAAAAGGCGACAAGGGAGATATTGGACCGCAGGGTCTGCAAGGGTCGGAAGGTCCTCAAGGACCACAAGGTCAACAGGGAATACAGGGACCGCCAGGCGTATTCACAATTGAAAATATGTCAGGATGGTTGCCAGCACCAGCATATGATAGTGGATGGGTTTCCGTAGATATTCACAATTATTCTGGACCGAACATATTCAAGCATGGATTAAACACAACCGATGTTCTTGTGTATACTCACAGGAACTGCTCTCTATGGATTGGTGTTCATTCGAATTTCTTCTACAGCGATGCCAGAATAAGATGGTGTAATCTAACGAAGAATGAAATTTGGGTATACATCAACGAAATACAACCAGACCTTCAATATGATGAAATTCGCATTATGATGTGGAAAATCGCTGAAACATAAAACAAGTCCCCCTTCTTTTTTTCCTTCCATGTCTAATTTTTCAGAATGTAGAATCTGCAGCTGGTGACGCGCGCGCTAGGCTACATAGCACGTTTTCTTCTGTGGACTATGACTGCCAATAATGTTGCTATCATGAATAGTGGCAGAATGAGGAACGATGGAAACTCTGGAATAATGCTATAGATTACTACTTCCATCTTCATCCAAGTTGTGGTTGAGTTCTCATTAGCCAAAGTCATGTTTCCAGCTATCTGGGTTAGCACGTATATAGTGGCAGCAGCAATACATCCCGTTGACCTAAACCACCAGAACTCATATGACACAGTGTGGTTTATGCTAGGAGAGGACGTAGTAACCGTAAGGTTCATGATGTTCACCTCTGCAATTTCGCCGAGAATATTCCGATATGTTGTTTCGTTGATCGTTGCCCCCTCAAAGTAGCTGTAGGCTGGAGGATTCGTGTATATCAAGTCACCCTGGTTTAGGTCTGCCGCAATAATTACACTAGATCCACAATATTCCCCTGTCTCGACATTTTCAACATTGGTATAATTTGTTTCTGACCCATCTGCCATACGCGATAACTGTTCATAGGTGACGTTTAGGCCCGAAACCTCTTTCACAATAAACTTCATCCAGTCTGTTCTATATTGTGGTTCTGGCAACGTTCCATTCCCACTCCACAGACAAATATACTCAGCCCAATCGCCGGGACTGACACCTACTCTTCTTAAAGCAAAAGCTCTCTCTATGCCAACCATACCTAACAATATGACAAACGCCATTACCTGCACCATTTCTCTTCTCATATCACATCGTTCGTTATGTATAATCCTTTAGTTTTATAATTTGTGGAACAACATTCTCGTATTTCCTATTACCGCGCGCGCTGTGGAAACGTGCGCTCTAGCGCGAGGAAGACAAAAGGCAGTGTTGCTTGATCTGACTTATAGGCCCGTGGTGTAAAGCGAGCAGCCTTCTAGGATTATGAAGAGATTAAGAACACAAAATTCCATGATCTATCCTTAGTCTCTTGAGGAAGGAAAGGTTCGTTGAAACAGTCTGCTTTGCCTTTTCTTTATGACCGAATTTTAGAAGTTCAAATCTTTTTTCCCGTTCCAAAGTCTTCAAATTTAGCTGTTTTTGCTAAGATAAGTGTCTTCGTCAGTGGTTCGCGATTGAAGAAACCAAAGAACAGACAACCCATTAAGTAAGAATGCATGTAGCTTTTGGAGGATTCAATATTTCTCTTTTTGCTTCTTTTTTGCTCCATGCATTTACACTTTGGTAAAGTGTACGATTACATTTGAGTTTTCCCATTTTTGCGTTCTTATAAGTTCCGGTGAAGTTCGAGCCCGCTAAGGGTGGCAACATAATACCACGCGCCGAGGAAATCAAAGCTTTTCCTAGAGTATCTTTGAACACGTCTGCCAAAAGGACAACTTGGTGTTCTTCAGAAAACGTAAATAAGTCCCCAAAATAAAAGTGGTCTAGATCATACAAAAGTAGACGAGGTTATACAAAAAGTTGCCGAGGTGAGGCAGCCTCGTCTAAACTGGAGATCTCTCCCGCAAACCCCCATTTTCTGTTAAGATTGCAGTGTTTCTTGAAGCGAAGATTTAATTTGCTTTGTTTCAACTTAGTTACAGAGAAACAAGGGTGCATTTAGTTGAGGGAAGCCTTTGCCAAGTTTGTTAGAACGAAGCTAGGATCCGGCACTCTGCTGATTACCTGTGGGCTTCCAGGAACTTGGAAAACAGAGACTTCACATGAAATCTCAAAGATTAAGGGGTATCCCATTCTTCGAACCGATTTGATTCGACTGGAGGTTTTCAAGAATGAAGATGTCTTTGATGAAAAAGTTGCGTCAAGCATGAGTAAACGGGAGCTTGTCTATAATGAGATGTTTCGCCGAGCAGATGATCTTGCACAGAAGAGTAAAGGCGTAATATTGGATGCTACTTTTGTCACCCAGAAACTGCGAAGACGGGCCGCTGAGATTGCTGCAAAGCACAACATGACTTTTGTTATACTTCAAACTCAATGTTCTGAACATGTGTCCATTGCAAGGATTTTGAGGAGAACCAAAGAGAATTATGAGTCTAACGCTCTAACTAGGCAAGCTTATCTTAACAACAAGAAGAAGTTTGAACCTGTTGACTTGGATGATTTGAAAAAGAGACATCCGCAACTCGAAATAATGCGTTTAACAGTTGACACGGAGTATGATCCTCCTGAGGACTGGTACATAATCAGCATCGAAAAAAAATAGTTGGATCTTGTTTCATCATGCTAATAGATTTGCATATTCATTCAAGTTGCTCTGACGGAAATTTAACTGTTGGAGAAATTGTTAGAGAAGCTACGGTTAGAAATATCGGGTTAATGTCAATAACAGATCACGATTCGATTGATTGTCAAGAGAAAGCTGTGGCTCTGGCGAGGAAGAATGGAATCCGTTATGTTTCAGGTGTTGAGTTGAATGTGACTTTCTCGCATCCTAGATATTGCGAGGGCAGATCAATCTCGCTGGATTTGCTGGGTTATC
>DAOVMU010000108.1 GCA_030630585.1 Candidatus Bathyarchaeota archaeon
ACACTGTCTACCTTAACAGGAGAAACCCAACTTACGAGATCGGGGACACTTGTTTCATCGGGCTAGGCTATGTGGGTTTCAACGCCCGCCAAGAGATCAAAAAACTCGTTCAGGATGTCCGAACCAACGCAGAAACCAAAATAGGCGTTTTCCATCAACTCTTGGACTATCCAGGGGTGCCTAACGTCCACGCAGAAGTCTCACGAGGTTTCCTTAAAAATCTTGGCCTTGACTATATTCTGATGGGACATTACCATGCAGCCTACTCAGAAGAAAGACTGTTCAATCCGGGCTCGCCTGAATATTGGGCCTTCGATCAAGCAGAGCAAATTAAAGTGAACTTGGATAACGGAGAAGAAACTGTTAAGCCAGCCAAGAAGCGGGGTTTCTACGTTATAGATACTGATAGTGGTAAAGGCAAGTTCGTTGAGATCAAACCCGCTAGACCTATGTTCTGCGTCACCTACGAAGCCAGCAACTTCAACGAAGCAGTTCATTTGCCAGAGATCAAAGAGCACTTGGAAAAATACAACCTTGAAGGGGTCATGATAAAATCTATTGTCCGCGGAAGACACAAGTTCGGACGGATGAACCTAAGTAAAGACTTGGTCTTAGAAAAGCCTCTGATCCACAACACCATCATAATGTTAACGCCCTCCGGTACTCTAGCGGAAAAGACCGACACAATAAAAGCGCAAACCGATTACCTCATTGAAAGAGGCAACGACAAAGCCCAAGCACAAAAAATCGCGGAGTGGTTGGAACACAACAAAGAAAAACTAGCTATAATGCAAAGCAACGAAATCCTACAAGCATTAAGAGAAGTTCTTGAAGCACAAGCACGCGCTGAAGGTGTCCATTAAAACACCCTAGTGCGCGCTACGACTAGCGGAATATTCTAGAACAAAATCCTGGTGATTTCAAGATCTAATAATGCGGCGGGCCGGATTCGAACCAGCGAACCCCTATGGGAAAGGATCTTGAGTCCTTCGCCTGAAGCCGCCTGTTTTAGACTTTGACCTGGCTTGGCTACCGCCGCACCTAACTAACAAAACTTTCGAATCTTTCTTATTAATTGTTTCCCTGAACCCTAGTTGCTATTCACTTGTAGGCTTGAATGAATTTCCTTGCGAACTCATCTGCATACCTTTCGGTTCCCTTATGTCTTGTATTTGGAGTTGTTCTTAGGTGGTGGTAAAACTCGTGCAAAATGATGAATGGTTCTTTAAGTGTGTCACTGTTCAAAACGAAAATAGTCTTCTTTTTCGCGTTGTAGCATCCAATAGTTTTTTTCTTGTGTCCTTTAGGTAAGCCTACCTTTATTTTTGGCGCATCAATATTATAATGTTTAGCAAGCAGCTTCAAAGCTTTTTCAGCTTTTCCATTCAAGATAAGCCACACAATGAATGCATCAAATTCAGGCTTCAAGAACACCGCCTTAACATGTTTTCTTCAACATGAATAGCTACAAGGCCATCAAAGCATTTCGCCTTTTTGGTTGGAAGCTTCATCCTCTTAACTTCTTCAGGTAGATTGCTGCACCTATTATAACTATTGCACCTATTCCTCCACCTATGTAGAGAGAGTATTTAATCAATAAGGGTTGTTCCTCAACTTTTATCGTCAACTGAGGGCTTAAGCTTTCATATCGAATTTCATCCTCATAGAATTTCGCTTGGACTTTCCAAATTTCAAGAGTTTCAGGTTTAAAACTTGCTGTAAAAGTGCCATTCGCCAGCGTATAACAAATCACATGTTTGGTTTCGTTTGCAGAGGTGAAACAAACAGTTATAGAAATGTTTTCATCTGGTGGAGTTAAATGACCTTTCATAGTTATGTTTTCACCTAAATGGATGACTTCACTAATCATTGTCAAGTTTAGGGCTGAAGCATACTTTACAGAATAGTTTCCGAAGACAACAAGAGCGTTTTCTAGGACATCACTAGCTTCAACTCTGTAACTGACGAGTGTGCCAGCAGCTTGTCCTGGAATAACAGCACTGCAAGTTCTATTGTTCACAATTTCCATTTCCAAAGTAGTCGTGTTTTTCCAGCCGGTTGTTGAGTATTGGATAGTTACATTCGTTAGATCTGTCGAGTTTGAAACGTAGGTAATAACGGTGTCGTTATGTGGATATACTTTTCCAGGGACGGTTGAAAGTTTCAAGCAAGCATTCTCAAATTCTGTTTTGACCAGAAATTCTATTGTCCCAGAGCCCACTTCACCTATGAAAACCAGATGATAGAGGCTTTTCCCAAGATGTGGCGAAGTGAAGTTTATGAACATGTCTTGACCGTGGAACTCACAACTCGCGTAGGCTAAACCCCTATATTCTTTGCTTTCCAAGTTATAGCCGCCGAATATGTCGTCTCTTTCACCGTAAAGTCCAAGCTCCCAAGCCAACGGAACATCATTTAAAACGCTTCCCATATCTTCTTTAGGATTAGCCATCAAGTAAACCCTAGCTTCATACATATCCAGAGTTTCTGGAACCTTAATCGAAACTTCAGTGTACTGGCTTTCAGTTACAAACTCGTAAGCCCAGCTCGTCTCGAGAACAGGCAGCTCATTCTTTTTTCCTTCAACGTAATGTTCATGCCAAACGTTACATTCAACGTTTTCAATTATCATAAGTGTTGCTTGTTGAGAACCCCTGCTTTCCCTAGGATCATTTCGCACAACAATGGTGTAGTTCCCCGAATGTTCAGGAACAAAAAAGGCTTCATCCACTGTGGTTCCTATGTGTTCAGGAAAACCAGCAGACTCGGTGTGATAACTTTCCATTTCACCGAAGGGATCATAAACATAAAGGTCATAGTCCGTCTCAGGTTCCGACTCCGAATCTATCCATTCACCATAACAATAAAAGTGATAACTGTGATTCGCCCTAAGCGGACATACGATGCTCCAGTTTCGGCCTATTTGCACCTGGGAACTGTTCAGAAACACTGGAAACATGGGTTTTTCTACATAGGTCCAATTTCCCAAAATCTCTGAATTGAGGTAGGTATGCACATACCTTTCATATTCTGGATAGCTTTGGGCTTTGGCACTAAGGTTTTGATTGGCAGCTGTTAAAACCAGAGATGCAAATATCGCTAAGGCTATTAAGATTCTTTTTCGACCAGCAATAGTATTTTTCAACGTTATCACTACGCCCTTTATTTCTTGTTCTCTCTGAAGCATAATTGTTATGAACATCAACTCTTGATTCTGAATTCAAATCAAACTAAACAGAAACATGAATAGTGATTTTCGATGGCAAAGTTTATTAGAAAGCTGTGCAGTTACGTTTGTAGTCCTTTAAAGTACGGAAACCGATTTTTCGAGTTGGAGGAAATTTAGAGTTTGGAAAAACCCGCATCAAGCATTCTTCACATATGTGTGTTTAGACGTAAAATTGCGGGGGATAATCAAAATTGATTGAAATATCAAAGAATGATATACATCACCTGTTAAGAGCCTTCTTTAAGGAGAAAGGTCTAATCCGCCAGCATTTAAACTCCTACAACGAGTTCATAGACCGCGGTATGCAAGAAGTGATAGATGAAGTAAGTGAGATTTCAATAGACGTCCCTGAATATCCATACGATGTGAAGTTGGGACAGATCTGGATAATAGATCCGCACACAAGGATTACAAGCCCATACGTGACAGAAGTTGATGGCACGAAACATGAAATCTTACCCATGGAAGCAAGGCTTCGCAGTTTAACATATGCTGCGCCAGTAGCCCTTGAGATGACCCCTGTGATAGAGGGCAGGGAGCAAGACACGGAACTCGTTTTTATCGGAAACATCCCAGTAATGCTGAAGTCAAAACTATGCTTCCTATCACAACTCTCAAGAGAAGAGTTGATAGCATGTGGAGAGGATCCCGATGATCCAGGCGGATATTTTGTAGTAAACGGTTCGGAACGGGCAATGGTGGCCATGGAGGACTTGGCCCCCAATCGTATATTAGTGGATATAGATAAAAAAGGAGTAAAGCCGGTATACCAAGCAAAGATATTTTCTACAACAGTTGGTTTCAGGGCAAGAATAGAGCTTAAGTTAAAGTCAGATGGAGCTATATATGTCTCGATGCCCGGTGTACCCACCCTGATCCCGTTCGTAATATTAATGCGGGCTTTAGGTTTAGAATCAGATAAGGAGATAGCTGAAACAGCTTCCCTAGAAGAAGGAATACAGAGGGAGTTGGAATCCTCTTTTGATAAGGCCATAGGCGTAGATACAGTAAGAGATGCAATTCTCTTTATTGGAAATCGTGTCGCTCATGGCCAAGTTGAAGAATACCGTTTGCAAAAAGCGGAGACTGTGATTGACAGAAACTTTCTGCCACACATCGGCAGAACAAACGAAAGCAGAAAAGACAAAGCCTTGTTCCTAGGTGAAATGGCTTGCAGAGTAATTGAACTGAAACTTGGAAGAAGGAAAACGGATGATAAAGACCATTTCAAAAACAAAAGGTTAAGGCTTGGAGGTCGGTTGCTTGCGGATCTCTTCAGAATAGCCTTCAGAAATCTCTGCAGAGACATAAAATACCAGCTTGAACGCATAGGTGTAAAGGGACCGTTAATAAATGTTTCAGCAGCAGTCCGTCCAGGAATAATAACCGCGAGGCTTAAGCATGCCCTTGCAACGGGAAACTGGGGAAGAGGAAGAGTTGGTATAACCCAACTTCTGGATAGAACAAACCACATTTCAACTCTAAGCCACCTACGCAGATTGCAGTCACCACTAAGCAGAAGCCAACCAAACTTCGAAGCAAGAGACCTACACCCAACTCACTGGGGTCGCTTATGTCCAAACGAAACACCAGAAGGCTCAAACTGTGGTTTAGTCAAAAACCTGGCCTTGTCAGCACATATTTCAGTAGGTGTGAACCCTGAGAGAATAAGGCAGATAATTCACGGCACAGGCGTAGTACCTGCATACGAAGCAAATGAAACCTTAAAGCTTTCAGGAGCGAAGGTCTTTGTAAACGGAAACATAGTTGGGTACTGTACTTCCCCAGAAGAATTAGTGCAGGAGTTCAGGAAAAGGCGAAGAAAAGGTGAGATCTCAACAGAAGCTAATATAGCATATTTCTCAAAAGTTCATGGTGGAAGAGAAGAAGTATACGTTAACTGTGGTAAAGGTAGAGTCAGGCGACCCCTCATAATAGTTGATGAAGGCAGGCTAAGACTTGAACCGGAACATATTGATAGAGTGGTTTCTGGAGAATGGTCTTGGGAAGATCTTGTTAAAAACGGCATAATCGAGTATCTAGATGCTGAAGAAGAGGAAAACGCCTACATTACCGTAAGCCTTGAAGAGGTAACTCCGGAACATACGCATGCGGAAATCGCCACATACATAATCCTCGGTATATGCACCTCTACAGTGCCATACGCAGAACATAATCAGTCACCACGAAACTCATATCAAGCGGCAATGGCAAAGCAAGCGTTAGGCATTTACGCCACCAACTTTCAACAGCGTGCAGACTCGAGATCCCACATTCTACATTACCCACAAACACCTTTAGTGGAAACCGCTTTGATGGATATCATAGGCTACAAACTCCGCCCTTCAGGACAAAACTGCGTCGTAGCAGTACTGTCCTTTGAAGGCTACAACATGGA